>JALRLM010000199.1 GCA_023254435.1 Hydrocarboniphaga sp. | reverse complement strand
TGGTGCGCGTGAAGCGTGCGCTCGGGAATTCGAAGACGCGCCTGATTGGCCCGAACTGCCCCGGCGTCATCACGCCGGACGAGTGCAAGATCGGCATCATGCCGGGCCACATCCACAAGCCGGGCAAGATCGGCGTGGTGTCGCGTTCGGGCACGCTGACGTATGAAACCGTGCACCAGACCACGCAGAACGGCCTCGGCCAGAGCACCTGCGTCGGCATCGGCGGCGACCCGGTTCGCGGCCTGGGCTTCATCGACGTGATCAGCCTGTTCGAAAAGGACCCGGCGACCGAAGGCATCATCATGGTCGGCGAGATCGGCGGCTCTTCGGAAGAAGAAGCGGCCGAATACATCAAGGCCAACGTGAAGAAGCCAGTGGTCGCGTACATTGCGGGCGTCACCGCGCCTCCGGGCAAGCGCATGGGCCATGCGGGCGCGATCATCGCGGGCGGCAAGGGCACGGCGGACGAGAAGTTCGCGGCGCTGGAAGCGGCGGGCGTGAAGACGGTGCGTTCGCCGGCGGATCTGGGCGCGGCCATGCTGTCGCTGCTCAAGTAAAGTCAGCGTCACCGCTGCAAGCAAAAGGCCCGCGCATGCGGGCCTTTTGCTTGGTGGGGTTTGGCGGCCTTCCCACGCATCCACTGGCATCCGCTAGACTGCCCGCTCTTCTTCGCCTCAGCCAGCGTGCGCAGCCAGGGCTACACCGAACCTGGAGGCGCCATGTTCCATGCCGCTGAGCCGTCCTCGCATTCCCCTTTCGATCCGGCGTCGTCGTCGCGCCATGCGGGCGACGCATGAAGTCGCGCGCATCCGCTTTCGCACTGGCGTGCGCGCCGCCACTCGATGCACTGACGGCCGAGCGCATCGAGCGCTGGCGCAGCGCCGGGCTGTGCGTGCGTCTGTGCGTGGACGCCGACGAGCCCCTGCTGGTCGAGCGCTACCTGGAGCTGGGCAACGGCCTGCACGCGCGTGGCCTGCTCGCGCCCTGGGACATCGCGCTGCAATCCACGCTGCTGCTGCTCGACACCGCCGCCGACACCGAACTGCCGCTGCACTGGCGTGGTCTGTGTCTGGATCAGGTTCACCGCCCGCTGGGCGTGCTCGCCGAGCGCGCCGACGACGACAAGCGGCGCCGGCAGTTCGCCGCCCTGAGCTGGCGACTGGCCACGCTCGACTTCGGCGCCTGATCTCGCTGCGATGAGCGTGCCGGCCCGCTTCGGCGCATCGCACGCACGATCAAGCGCCATTCATCCCAGCACGCCAGCATGTGATGGCGCGCGGCTCATGGCAGAGCCAGCGCCTCGCCCGAGCCAGCCGCTTCCCAGGCCCGTCCTGGTCACTCCGCCCTGGATCACTCAGTGGAAACGCAGATCATGAAAACCCGTAGCGAACGCGACACCTTTGGCCCCATCGAAGTCCCCGCCGACAAGCTCTGGGGCGCGCAGACGCAGCGCTCGCTGCAGAACTTCGATATCTCCGGCGAGCAGCAGCCGCGCGAAATCATTCGCGCGCTGGCGCAGGTCAAGCGTGCCTCGGCGCGCGTCAACTGCGCGCTGGGCCTGCAGGACACGGCCAAGACCGAGGCCATCGTCAAGGCGGCCGACGAGGTCATCGCTGGCCAGCACCCGGACGAGTTTCCGCTGGTGGTCTGGCAGACCGGCTCGGGCACGCAGAGCAACATGAACCTGAACGAGGTGATCGCCAATCGCGCCAGCGAATTGCTGGGCGGCGAGCGGGGCGAAGCCCGCAAGATCCACCCCAACGATGACGTGAACCGCAGTCAGTCCAGCAACGACGTGTTTCCGACCGCGATGCACGTGGCGGCCGTCGAAGCGCTCACCAACAAGCTGCTGCCGGCCATCGCCCGGCTCAAGCAGACGCTGGTCGGCAAGTCGCGCGAGTTCGACGACATCGTCAAGATCGGCCGCACGCATTTGCAGGACGCGACGCCGTTGACGCTGGGCCAGGAGATTTCGGGCTGGGTGGCGCAGCTGAGCCACGGCGAGCGTCATGTGCGCGACGCGCTGCCGCATCTGTGCGAACTCGCGCTGGGCGGCACCGCCGTCGGCACCGGCCTCAACGCGCCCAAGGGCTACGCCGAGCAGGTCGCCGCCGAACTCGCGCAGAGTACGGGCCTGCCGTTCGTCACCGCGCCCAACAAGTTCGAGGCGCTGGCCAGTTGCGATGCGCTGGTGCACGCGCACGGTTCGCTGAAGACGCTGGCCGCGTCGATGATGAAGATCGCCAACGACGTGCGCTGGCTCGCGTCGGGACCGCGCAGCGGCATCGGCGAACTCAGCATTCCCGAAAACGAGCCGGGCTCGTCGATCATGCCGGGCAAGGTCAATCCCACGCAGAGCGAGGCGGTGACCATGCTGGCCGCGCAGGTCATGGGCAACGACGTCGCCATCAACATCGGCGGCGCGTCGGGCAACTTCGAGCTCAACGTGTTCCGGCCCATGGTGGCGCACAACTTTCTGCAGAGCGTGCGCCTGCTGGCCGACGGCATGGTGAGCTTCAACGATCACTGCGCCGTGGGCATCGTGCCGAACCGCGAACGCATCGACGAGCTGGTTGCACGCTCGCTGATGCTGGTGACGGCGCTCAACACGCATATCGGTTACGACAAGGCCGCCTACATC
>JALRLM010000188.1 GCA_023254435.1 Hydrocarboniphaga sp. | reverse complement strand
AATCTCGCCGGCCTGGACTTCGGCAACGTGCTGGTATCGGCGCTGGGCCTGCCGAGCCGCGCCGACCTGCGCTGCCTGGTCGTCGACATGGGGCTGGAGGACGGCCAGGTGCAGACGCGCACGCTGCTGGCGGATACCACCGAGGCCAACGTGCTGGGCAGCGGGGCCATCGACCTTGCGAACGAGACCATCGACTATCTGATCCGCACCGAGCCCAAGCGCGTCAACATCGGTTCGATGGCGGCGCCCATCGACATCAAGGGCCCGCTGGCGTCGCCGAGCATCCGGCCGCGCGTGGGCAGCCTTGCCGCCCGTGGCGGCGCGGCCGTGTTGCTGGGCACGGTGCTGGGGCCGCTGGCGGCGCTGATCCCGACTATCCAGCTGGGCCTGGGCGAGGACAACGACTGCGTGAGCCTGCTCAAGGGCGTGGACGCGCCGGCCGCCAGCGAGCCGCCGAAGACGTCGAAGAAGAAAGGCTGAAAGCGGGCGCCGGTCTGCGCCTGTGCAAAGATGGCGCGCGCCTGTCGGGCCGCCGGGCGGGGACGATTACACAGGGGTGGGAATGGACTTGCAGAACATGCTCGGCTGGCTGCCGGAATGGCTGTGGAACTGGGTCGACTGGAACGCGCTGGTGGCCGACGTGCGCGAGCACTGGCTGCTGTACCTGTCGTTGCCGGTGGCCAGCGCCGTGATCGGCTACGTGACCAAGGTGGTCGCGATCCAGATGATGTTCAAGCCCATCGAGTTCGTCGGCATCAAGCCCTTCTTCGGCTGGCAGGGCATCGTGCCGCGCAAGGCCGAGAAGATGGCCGGCATGGCCGTGGACATTCTCACCTCGCGGCTGATCTCGGTGTCCGAGGTGTTCAACCGGCTCGATCCGCATCGTGTCACCGAGGAGATCGAGCAGCCGCTCATGCGCATCATGGAGCGGCTTACCAGCGACATCGCCGAGCGCTATCGCCCCGGCGTCTGGCTGGCGCTGCCCGACTTCCTGCGCAACCGCATCATCGACCGCGTCAAGGCCGACGTGCCGCAGACGGTCGAGAAGATCATGGAGGAGGTGCGCGAGAACATCGACCAGCTGTTCGATCTCAAGCACATGGTGGTCACCAACCTGGTGCGCGACAAGCATCTGCTCAATCGCATCTTCTGGCAGACCGGCCGTCGCGAGTTCCGCTTCTTCGGCACTGCGGGCTTCTATTTCGGCTTCGCGCTGGGCGTGGTGCAGATGATCACCTGGCTGTTCTTCAAGGAGCCCTGGCTGTTGCCGGCCTTCGGCCTGTTCGTGGGCCTGACCAGCGACTGGCTGGCGCTGCAGATGCTGTTCCGTCCGCTGCAGCCGCGTCGCATCTTCGGGCTGCGCGTGCAGGGCCTGTTCCTGTCGCACCAGCAGGTGGTGGCGCGTGATTACGCACAGTTGCTGGCCGACCAGCTGCTGACACCGCAGAAGCTTTGGGAAGGCATCCTGCATGGCCCACTGTCCGACCGGCTCGCCGACGTCGTGCAGCGCCACGTCAAGCAGGCCGTGGACGAGCAGGCCGGCTACGCCAAGCCCATCCTGGCGCTGGCGATGGGCTCGCGGAACTACATCGAGATGAAGCAGGCCATCGCCGACGCGCTCATGAAGGAGCTGCCCACGGCCGTGCAGTCGGTCAACGACTATGCCGAGGAGGCGCTCGACATCCGCAACACCCTGGTCACCAAGATGCAGGCACTGTCGCCCGAGGAATTCGAGGGCATGCTGCGGCCGGTGTTCAAGGAAGATGAGTGGATTCTCATCGCCGTCGGTGCCGCGCTGGGACTGCTGGTCGGCGAGCTGCAGGTCTTCGTGATGCTGCACTGAGCCCGTGGCCCCGGCCCTCGGGCCGGACGCCTTCGCTCAGATGCCCCAGGTGACGTCCTTGCCCTGCTTGGACGCGCGCTCGAGCATGTCGATGAGCGGGTAGGCGCGGCGACCGAGGTCCACGTGCTGGGCGCGGCGCTCCTTTTCGTCGGGATCGTCGCTGTCGTCGACGGCCGGGGTCTGCACCGCCGCATCCTTGCGGATCGCCGCGCGCAGCGACTCGAGCGCGCCGCCGATTTCGGCATGCGTGATGACGCCGCGCGTGCCGGCCTGCTTGCCCATGCTTTCGATCAGCCGCTCGGCGTGGGCCTGCAGCATCTGCACGTCACCGGCGCTGGGAGAGGAGAAGCGGATCATGGCGACCTCGTTTCGTTGAGCCCCATTGGGGCGACATAGTCGATTGTCGCCCGGCAGCCCCCTTTTCAGCTGAACGCTGCTTCGGCAAGCTGCGCGCCCATCACGCCGAATCCAGCCTCGATTCCTGTCCATGTCCGATCTCGCCAAAGCCCGCTGGCAACTGCACTTCTGCGTGCTGCTATGGGGTTTCACGGCCATACTCGGCAAGCTCATCAGCCTGCCGGCGCTGAGCCTGGTGTGGTGGCGCATGCTCATCGTCGTCGCCTGCCTGCTGCTGTTGCCGCGCATCTGGCGCGCCGCCAGGGCCGTGCCGTTCAAGTTGCTGGCGATCTACGCCGGCATCGGCGGGATCGTGGCCCTGCACTGGCTCACCTTCTACGGCGCCATCAAGCTCGCCAACGCCTCGGTGGCGGTGACCTGTCTCGCCGTGGGGCCGAGCTTTCTGGCCATCATCGAGCCCTGGGTGTCGAAGCGCGCCTTCGACTGGCGTGAACTGGCGCTGGGCCTTGCGGTGATTCCAGGCGTGGCGCTGGTGGTCGGCGGCGTGCCGGGCGATATGCGCCTGGGCGTGGTCGTGGGCGTGATCTCGGCCTTGTTCGTGGCCTTCTTCGTTTCGTACAACAAGCGCTACATCGATCGCGCCGATCCCTTGCTGGTCACCGCAGTGGAGCTCGGTGCCGGTGTGCTGCTGCTGACGCTGATCGCGCCGTTCGCCGATGGCGGTATGCAAGGACTGCTGACGCCGCCGCGAGGGCAGGACGCCTTCTACATGGCGCTGCTCGCGCTGGGCTGCACGCTGCTGCCGTTCACGCTGTCGCTCGTGGCGCTGCGCAAGCTCACGGCGTTTTCCGCGCAGCTTGCGGTCAATCTGGAACCCATCTACACCATCGTCATTGCTGCGCTGCTGCTGGGCGAACAGCGCGAACTGAGCGGCTCGTTCTATATCGGCGTGATCGTGGTGCTGTCGGCGGTCTTCATCCAACCCCTGATCACGCGCAAGCCCGAGCTGATCGCGGGCGACGCGCTGGCGTCCGAAGCCCTGCAAACTGCGACCTCGGGAAAACCCGATCGGGCAGAACACTGATTTCTGAGTTCAGGCTTCACTCATCTGCTCGCGGCATCTTGAAGTCGAACCACGTGTGCCATGGACGGCTTTTGATCGTGGATATCAGTTGCTGGCGTTGAATCAGGATCACCGTAGCGCCCTGAATTCAACTCCTCTTTGTATCGTCGGATGTGCGCAAACCTGCGCGCACCGATTGCTGCACTGCAACTGAATCCTCTCGTCCTGTGCCGGCACGCGCGGCACGGAATCCACGGATTTCGGAGCGACCGGTGCGTGTTGCCCGGCTTCGCAACTTCCGACGAGAGGGACCAACATGAGCTGGGCAGGTACTCACCAAATTCAGATCGGCAAGTCCAACGCGGCCTCCGCCATTCCCCTGCGCCTTCGCGAGAAGCGCCAACATCGTGGCCCCGTTCTGCTGTGCCTGTCGCACCTGCGCTGGCATTTTGTTTATCAGCGGCCGCAACACCTGATGTCGCGCTTCCCGCGCGATCATCGCGTGATGTTTTTCGAAGAGCCCATGGAGCACGCGGGCCTCAAGGAGCCGCAGCTCGAGTGGCGTGTCGAGGAAGACGTGGAGATCCTGGTTCCGCATCTGCCCGAAGGCCTGAGCAAGGAGCAGATCGAGCAGGCCCAGCGCACGCTGCTGGATGCGCATCTGGCGCGGGCCGAGGTCGAGCAGAATCGCCTGACGCTGTGGTACTACACGCCGATGAGCCTGGGTTTCACGCGGCACCTGACGCCCGAACTCACCGTCTACGACTGCATGGACGAACTCTCGGCCTTCATGGGCGCGCCGCCCGAGCTGCTGGAGCGCGAAGCCGAGCTGCTCAAGCGCGCGGATCTCGTGTTCACGGGCGGCTACAGCCTGTTCGAGGCCAAGCGCGACCGTCATCCGCGCGTGCATCCCTTTCCGAGCAGCGTCGACACCGCGCATTTCGCCCAGGCCCGCGAGCCCATGTTCCAGCCCGGCGATCAGTCCGAGATTCCGCATCCGCGCCTGGGCTTCTACGGCGTCATCGACGAGCGCTTCGACGTCGAACTGATCGACCAGCTGTCGCAGAAGCGGCCCGACTGGCAGTTCGTGCTGATCGGACCCGTGGTCAAGATCGACGAAGACAAGCTTCCCAAGCGCGACAACATTCACTACCTGGGCCCCAAGGTCTACGACGTGCTGCCGCACTATGTCTGTGGCTGGGACGCGGCCCTGCTGAGCTTCGCGCGCAACGAGTCGACGCGCTTCATCAGCCCGACCAAGACGCCGGAATATCTCGCCGGCGGTTGCCCGGTGGCGTCGACGCCGATTCGCGACGTGGTGCGCCAGTACGGCGACAGCGGCGTGGTGCATATCGCCGAAGGCGTGGGCGAGTTCGAGCAGGCGGTCGAGACGGCGCTGCAGCAGGGCCTGGACCGCGAGCAGTTCCTCAAGCAGGCCGACGCCGCGATCAACGGCCTGTCCTGGGACAAGACCTGCTCCGACATGACCCGGCTCATGCAGGAGGCCCGTCGTCGTAAGTCGCTGGTGCGTCCGCAGACCGAAGCCGGCGCCGAATCGCATGCAGTGTCGATGGAGGCCGCGCGCCGCGGTCGCGGCCTGCCGGCCGCGCGTCGCACGGGCTTCGACTATCTGATCGTCGGTGCGGGCTTTGCCGGCTCGGTGCTGGCCGAGCGCCTGGCCTCGCAGGCCAACAAGCGCGTGCTGGTCATCGATCGGCGCCCGCACATCGCCGGCAACGCCTACGACTGCTACGACTACAGCGGCCTGCTCATGCATCGCTACGGCCCGCATATCTTCCACACCAACGCGCAGCGCATCTTCGACTACCTGTCGCAGTTCACTCAGTGGCGCCATTACGAGCATCGCGTGCTGGCTGCGGTGGACAAGCAGCTCGTGCCGATTCCGATCAACCTGACCACGCTGAACAAGCTCTACGGCCTGAAGCTCGACGAGAAGGCCGCCGAGCATTTCCTGGCGAGCCGCGCCGAAGTGCTGGAGCAGATCCGCACGTCCGAGGACGTGGTGGTCAGCCAGGTCGGGCGCGAGCTCTACGAGAAGTTCTTCCGCGGCTACACGCGCAAGCAGTGGGGCCTGGATCCGAGCCAACTCGACAAGGCGGTTACGGCGCGCGTGCCCACGCGCACCAACACCGACGATCGCTATTTCGGCGACAGCTTCCAGTACATGCCGCTGAACGGCTACACGCGTATGTTCGAGAACATGCTCGATCATCCGAACATCCGCATCATGGTCAACACCGACTTCGAAGACATTCGCGATGACGTGCGCTACGACCACCTGATCTACTCGGGTCCGATCGACGAGTTCTTCGACTTCCGCTTTGGCAAGCTGCCGTATCGTTCGCTGCAGTTCGAGCACGTGACGCTGGATCAGGAATGGTTCCAGAGCGTCGGTGTGGTCAACTATCCCTCGCAGGACGTGCCATATACGCGCATCTCCGAGTACAAGCACCTGACCGGCCAGACCCACGCCAAGACCAGCCTGACCTACGAGTATCCGTCGGCCGAAGGCGACCCCTACTACCCGATTCCGCGCGAAGAGAACCAGGTGCTATATCGCCAGTATCGTGAGCTGGCCGATGCCACGCCGGGTGTGAGCTTCGTCGGTCGTCTGGGCACTTATCGCTACTACAACATGGACCAGGTGGTCGGCCAGGCGATCACGCTGTTCAACAAGCTCGTCGAAGCCGATGCCAGCCAGCAGGCTGCGCCGCGTGTCGCGCTGCGCCGCGCCTGAGCCAGGAGCCCGACATGTTCGAACCCAAGATCTTCGAAAGCTTCTTCATGGGTGGCTTCGAGTGTTCCACGCATCGTCGCGAGGATGGCCGCCGGCTCGATCTGCTGGTCGGCACTGCGCACGACAAGCACGTCGCCAACGACTATCGCCAGCTGGGCCAGCATGGCCTGCGCACGGTGCGTGACGGCCTGCGCTGGCATCTGATCGAGAAGCAGCCCGGCCAGTACGACTGGAGCAGCTTTCTGCCGATGCTGCGCGCCGCCAATGAGTCCGGCACCCAGGTGATCTGGGATCTGTGCCATTACGGCTGGCCCGACGACATCGACATCTGGTCGCCGCAGTTCGTCGAGCGCTTCGCGGCATTCTCGCGCGCGGCCGCGCAGCTCATCGTCGACGAAGGCGGTCCGGCGCCGTGGTTCTGCCCGGTCAACGAGATTTCGTACTGGGCCTGGGCGGGCGGCGAGATGTCCAAGTTCTGGCCGCTGGGCCGTCGTCGCGGCGACGACTTCAAGCGCCAGCTCGTGCGCGCGGCCATCGCCTCGGTCGACGCCGTGCGCAGCGTCGATCCGCGCTGCAGGATCATCTTCGCCGAGCCCGCGATCCAGGTGGTGGCGGCGACGCCGCAGCGACGCGAGGCTGCCGAGCAGGCCCGGCTCGCCCAGTATTCGGCCTGGGACATGTTGCTGGGCCGCATCGAGCCCGAGCTCGGCGGCCGCGAAGACCTCGTCGACGTCATGGGTCTCAACTACTACAGCGACAACCAGTGGGTGCTCGACGGCAAGACCATCGAGCGCAGCGACGCGCGCTACCGTCCGCTGGCCGACATGCTGGCCGAGATCCATTCGCGCTATGCCAAGCCGATGATCATTTCGGAGACCGGCGCCGAAGGTGACGCGCGTGCGTCGTGGTTGCACTACGTCGTCGACGAAGTCATCGATGCGATGTCGCGCGAGGTGCCGATCGAAGGCGTGTGCCTGTATCCGGTGCTCGACTATCCGGGCTGGATCAACGATCGCCATTGCGAGACCGGCCTGTTCGGCTACGCCGACGAAGAAGGCCAGCGCATGCTGCATCGCGAGCTGGCGCAGCAGCTGGCCACCGAGCAGGCGCGTGTGCTGACGACGCAGTCGGGCGCGCGCGCGCCGTCGAGCGCTGCGGCCTGATGGCGAACGCGACGGCATATTCCGGCGACACAAAACGGCAGCCGGTCGATCGGCTGCCCGATCGACCTGTGCCGTTCCTGCTGCGCTACATCCGGCTGCGTCGCTACAGCTTCGCCACGCTGTTCGCGATCATCGTCGGCGCGGCGAGCTGCGCGGTGGCCGTGCAGTACGGCATGAAGCTCATCGTCGACGCCATGGCTGCGCCTGATCGCGCCACCGCGCCGATCTGGTTTCCGCTGGGCCTGTTCCTGACGCTGATCGCCGTCGAGCAGACCCTGTGGCGGCTCGGTGGCTGGCTGGGCTGTCGCACCGTGGTGGCCACGGGCGTCGATCTGCGGCTCGATCTTTTTCACTACCTCACGGGCCACCCGATGCGCTATTTCGCGCAGCATTTCTCGGGTGCGCTCGGCAATCGCATCACGCAGACGGCATCGGGCGTCACGCTGATCTTCAGCCAGCTGACCTGGAACATCCTGCCGCCCGTAGTCGATTTTCTCGGGGCCGTGGTGGTGTTGTGCACGATCGACGTGCGCATGGCGGCGACGCTGGTGGTCTTTGTCGTCATCGTCGCGGGCCTGATTCTCAAGTTCGGCTCGCGTGGCCGGCCGCTGCATCAGCGTTTCGCCGAAGAGGGCGCGCGCACCAACGGCCAGCTCGTCGACGTGGTCTCCAACGTCTGGACCGTCAAGGCCTTCGCCGCGCGCGATCGTGAACGCGATCGCCTGGAGCGCGAGCTCGGGGCAGAGGCCAGCGCGCAGCGCCGAAGCTGGATGTATATGGAAAAAACCCGCGTGCTGCATGATCTGAGCCTGTGGGTCATGGCCGGCTCGATGCTGCTGTGGGCCGTGCTGGCCTGGCGCGCCGGCAGCATCACGCCGGGCGACGTCGTCATCATCAGCGCGCTGACCTTCCGCATCCTGCATGGCTCGCGTGATCTGGCGTTTTCGCTGATCAACACCTCGCAGCAGTTCGGCGGCATCACCGAAAGCCTCAAGGTCATCGCGGTGCCTCATGCGGTCACCGATCCGGCCGATGCGCGTGGTTTTGCGCCGCAGCGCGGCGCCATCGCCTTCAGGCAGGTGCGCTATGCCTATCCGGGCGACCGCCACGTATTCCGTGGTCTCAATCTCGACATCGCGGCGGGGCAGCGTGTGGGCATCGTCGGGCCTTCGGGCGGCGGCAAGTCGACGCTGATCGCGCTGATCCAACGCCTGGACGACGTGCAGGGCGGCGGCATCGAGATCGACGGCCAGGATCTGCGATCGGTGACGCAGGATTCGCTGCGTTCGCGCATTGCGGTGGTGCCGCAGGAAATCGCGCTGTTCAATCGCAGCATTCTCGACAACATCCGCTACGGCCGTCCCGAAGCCAGTGACGACGAGGTCTTCGCCGCCGCGCGCCACGCCTATTGCGACGAATTCATCCGCTCATTGCCCGAAGGTTATGCCACGCTGGTGGGCGAGCGCGGCGTGATGCTGTCGGGTGGCCAGCGCCAGCGCCTGGGCATTGCGCGCGCGTTTTTGAAGAACGCACCGATCCTGGTGCTGGACGAGGCCACCTCGGCGCTCGATACGCATTCGGAGATCGAGATTCAGGCAGCCTTGAACGATCTCATGCGCGGGCGCACGGTGCTGGCGGTGGCGCATCGCCTGTCAACGGTGGCGAACTTCGATCGCATCGTCGTGCTCGACGGCGGACGCGTGGTGGAGGATGGTTCGCCGGAGGCCTTGCGTCGTGGCGGCGGGCTTTATGCGTCCTTGTGGAATTTGCAGGCGAATGTGCTGGCGGCGGCGTGATATGAGTGGCCTGTCGTGCCTTATTGGGCCCGTGGCTGTTCGCTCTGGTGTCTTTGTGATCTGAGAGCGTTTGTCCCGCCCGGACGGGGTGCTTTTTCGGAAGTATGTATTTCGCTAAACCAGATGCCTAAACTGCCATCGCTCGGCTGAACCACCTTACCCAAGTAGAGGGGAACGGTCGTAGTCGAGGCCTAAACACAAAGGGCGCCTACTTGGCGCCCTGCTTCATTCCTGCGTCCTTATCTGACCCTACCGTCGGCGGCTTCCCTCGACGAGCCGCCGTCGCCCTCAGTCCGGCACGGGCAGCGGATGCCGGTCCAGCAGCGCTTCCAGCGATTCGTTGAGCTTGAAGGCGCGTTCTTCGGCGGAGAAGTCCCAGCGTTCGACGATGCAGCGGTCGCGCTGCGTGGGCAGGTAGCGCAGCAGGTTGACGCTGTTGGGTGCTTCGAAGCGCACGCGACGCGAGATCGCGGTGCCAGCCTGTATCGCCCAGACCTCGCGCGGCAGGTCGATGTACTGCGCGCGCAGGCTGCGGAAGTAGGGCAGGTGGATGTGCCCGCCCAGGATCAGGTCGGCGCCAGCGTCGGACCAGGCGCGAATCGCGGATTCGTGATTGTGCAGGCGGTTGGTTTGGTCGCGCTGCTTGGTCACGTGCACGGGCTGATGGGTGACGACGATGCGTAGTTGCTCGGGCAGCGCCTGGCGCAGGCGTGCGGCCACCACTTCGACCTGCAGCGGCGAGACCTCGCCGTCGCTGTGGCGCCACCAGCGCGTGGTGTTGACGCCGATCACCAGCGTGTCGGCATTGGCGAACTCGGGATCGAGCCGGTTGCCGAAGGCCAGGCGATAGCCGTCGTAGGGCCAGAACAGGCGCGCGGGCAGGTTGAACAGCGGAATGTCGTGATTGCCCGGCAGCACCAGGGCAGGCGTGCCGAGCCAGTCGAGAAAACTGCGCGCGGCGGTGAACTCCGCGCGCCGCGCGCGCTGCGTGATGTCGCCCGAGACGATGACCAGGTGCGGTTTCTGCGCCATCGCGAACTGCAGCAGCGCTTCGGTGACGACGGGGTCCTCGGTGCCGAAGTGCGTATCCGAGATGTGCAGCAGAACGCTCACGTCGGCTCCGGCACGATCAGCTGCAGCTTCTGCTCGGCGACACGAAAGCGCAGCGGCGGCGCCAGCTTGTAGACCTCGCCATCGACCGCGACCTTGAGCGGCCGATGCCGACGCTTGGCCGGTTCCACCTGCAGTTCGCGAAACGCGAAATTGATCACCGACTCGGCCTGTCCAAGACGGCCGAGCGCGCCATGCAGCATCAGGCCCGCCATCTTCCAGCGATCGACGGGCTTGAGCGCGACGGCGGCCAGATGCCCTTCTTCCACGGCTTCGGCTTCGGGCAGGCCGACCTGTTCGAGCTGCAGGGCGTTGTTGCCGACGAACAGCGTCGGCGTCAGCAGCGTGGCCTCGCGGCCGCGTTCGTCCTCGAGCTGCAGCAGCCAGTGGCGGCGACTGCGCAGCAAGGTGCGCATGGCCGACCACAGCGCCACGATGCGATGGCGGCCGAAGCGCTTCTTGAAGATCTCGCGATCCTCGAGCAGCTTCGGATAGAGCCCGACGCTGGCGTTGACCAGGAACAGGCGATCGTTCATGAGTCCGGCCTGCACGGGCTTGATCCGGCCCGTCAGCAGCGTCTGCACCGATTCCTCGATGCGCTGCGAAATCTGGTTGGCGCGCCCGAAATAATTGAAAGTGCCTTGCGGCAGTACGCCGAACGGACGCCCACTTTCGAGCACGGCATGCGCCACCGTGTTGATGGTGCCGTCGCCACCGGCGGCGACCACGATGCCGTTCTGCTGCACGGCTTTTTCGACGGCCTGCCGCGCCAGCTCGGGCGCCTGCGGGCCGCTTTCGACAGGCAGCAGCTCGTACTGCCGGCCTGCGGCCTTCATGGCCTCGTCGATGATGCGTTTGGCGGCCTCGGGGTCGCCATGACCCGAGCCGATGTTGAACACGATGAAGAAAGGCCCTTCAGCCCGCACGTTGCGCTCCCTGTCCCTGACCCGATTCCGGTATCGCTCCCTGGGCCTGTCGTCGCGAGCGGGTCGCGCGCAGGCATATCGCTGTCAGCATGCGGGGCGGTGGCTGTACCGCGCCTGTCCATCGGCGTGGGCAGGCAGCGGCCCATGTCCTGGGACTAGGCTCGCGGGGGCGAGGGGCTACACTGGCCGGCCATGAGCCAGCAGACTGTTTCCCGCCGCCACCTCGTGCCGCTGTCGGTGCTCGATCTGGCGCCCGTGCCCGAAGGCACGCCGCCGTCGATGGCCCTGCGCCGCATCACCGATCTCGCCCGCCTGGCCGAGCGCCTGGGCTACGTGCGCTACTGGTTCGCCGAGCATCACGCCATGCCCAGCGTCGCCAGCTCCGCGCCCGAGGTGCTGATCGCGCACGTCGCCTCGGCCACGACGACGCTGCGCGTAGGCTCGGGTGGCATCATGTTGCCCAACCACGCGGCGCTCAAGGTGGCCGAGGTCTTTCACACGCTGCAGGCGCTGTATCCCGATCGCATCGACCTGGGCATCGGTCGCGCGCCCGGCGGCGTGTCGGGCGTGACGCGTGCGCTGCGTGCCCTGCGCGGCGACCAGGCCGCCGCGCAGCTGGCCGAGCTGTTCGCCTATTCGCGTGGCGAATCGCCGCTGTCCACGCCGTATGCCTCCGTGCATGCCGAGCCCTCCGACGTGAGCCTGCCGCCGGTCTGGCTGCTGGGCTCCAGCGGTGCCTCGGCCGCGATGGCTGGCCAGTCCGGGCTGGGCTATTCGTTCGCGAGCCATTTCAGTCCGGAGCCAGCGGCGCCGGCGATGCTCGACTACCGGCGCCACTTCAAGCCTTCGGCTGCGTTTGCCGCACCGCATGCGCTGCTCGGCGTGGCCGTGGTCTGCGCGCCCACCGATGCCGAGGCCGACTATCTGGCTGGCACGCTCGACCTGATGTGGCTGCGCATCCAGAGCGGGCAGTTCCGGCCGTTGCCCGATCCGCGCGCGGTAGCCGACTATCCCTTCGAGCCCTACGAGCGCGAGGCTATCGCCGAGCATCGCCGGCAGATGATCGTGGGCTCGCCGCGAACCGTGCGCGAGCGCCTGCTGCAGCTCGCCGCCGACACCCAGGCCGACGAACTCATGATCGTGAGCAATCTCTACGACCACGCCGAGCGCCTGCGCAGCTACGAGCTGCTGTCGCAGGCGATGAGCGTCGACGATGACGCTGCGGATCCGTGATCGCCTCATGAGGCCCCCGTGAGCGCCCCGTGAGCGCCTTGTGATCGCCTCGTGATCGAATTCCTGCGCGTCGATCCGGCCTCGGCCGAGGCCTTGTCGCTTCAGGCGTCGCTGTCGGCCGCGCTCAGCGCGATCACGGGCGATTCCGGGCAGTCGTCGTTCGAGCCCGATGGCGACGGCATCGTTTTCTTCGTCGCGCGTCAGCACGGGCGTGCCGTCGCCTGCGGCTGCATTCGCCGGCTGGACGACGAGGTCGCCGAGATCAAGCGCATGTACGCCGAGCCCGGCACCGTCGGTGTCGGCTTCCAGTTGCTGCGCCATCTCGAAGCCATTGCAAGGGCGGGCGGCTACCGGCAACTGTGCTTGTCCACGCGCCGGGTCAATGCGCGCGCGGTCGCGTTCTACGAGCGCAACGGCTACGCGGAAATCGCCGCCTACGGCCGTTACGCGGGGCGCGAGCAGTCGATCTGCCTGGGCAAGATCCTGCGGTGAAGCCGGCTTGAGTGCGCAGCGATTCAGGCCCGCGCCGGCCGACGCGGGGCAGGCTTGGATCGCATGAATCCACCGCAACCGCCCCTGTTGCCGCAACTCGCGCAGATCGCCCGTCACGCCGCCGACGGCTGGGTGGACGACAACGCCTCGAGCATGGGGGCGGCCATCGCCTATTACACGATGCTGTCGCTGGCGCCGCTGCTACTCATCGTCATCACCGTGGCTGGCCTGATCTTCGGCGAGGAGGCCGCGCGTGGCGCGCTGTTCGGCCAGCTGGCCGAGCTCGTCGGCGACAACGGCGCTCAGGCGATCCAGGCCATCCTGAGCAGCTCCAGCAATCTCTCGGGCGGCATCGTCTCGATCCTGATCGGCTTCGTCACGCTGTTCATCGGTGCCACCACGGTGTTCGCCGAACTGCAGTCCGATCTCGACCGCATCTGGAAAGTGCCCGAGCGGCGTGGTGGCGTGCAGGGTTTCATCCGCAAGCGCCTGCTGTCCTTCGGCGTGATCCTGGGCGTGGGTTTTCTGCTGATCGTGTCGCTGGTCGCCAGCGCCACCATCACTGCCATCGGCACGCTGTGGAGCCAGTGGCTGCTCGGTACCGAGACGATGCTGCAGCTGCTCAACTTCGGCGTCGGCTTCGCCGTCATCACCGCGCTGTTCGCGATGATCTACAAGCTGCTGCCCAGCGTGCCGATCGCCTGGAACGATGTTTGGGTCGGCGCCGCCGTCACCTCGCTGATGTTCTCGATCGGCAAGTTCCTGATCGGGCTCTATCTGGGCCGCGCGGCGATTTCGTCGTCGTTCGGTGCCGCCGGCACGCTCGTGGTGGTGATCGTCTGGGTCTACTACTCGGCGCAGATCTTCCTGTATGGCGCCGAGTTCACCTATCACTACGCGCGCGAACGCGGCTCGCGCACCTGAGACGAAACGGTGCGGCCGTCGCATCGGCCGCAACACGGCGGCCCCGGCAGCGGCGACAATAGGCGATGCCCCCCGCTGCAAATCCCGCCGAAACGTCCCGCGTCCGCCGCAGCCTGCGCCTGCCCGCGCCGCTGCAGCAGCGACTGCGCGACACCGTGGTGCGCCTGCTCGCGCGCGACGAGGCCTCGCAGCGCAGCATGGCCATCGACTACGACCATCCGCTCGGCGACGAAGGCCTGTTCGGTCCGCGCACACTGACCTGGCGCGTGCACGCCGACTTCCCCGGCATGATGGCCGGCGGCGTCTGCGCGCTGATGCTGCAGACCCTGCATCCGCGCGCCCTGGCCGGCGTCTGGGATCATTCCAATTTCCGCGACGACCTGCTGGGCCGGCTGCGGCGCACCACGGCCTTCGTCGCCGGCACCAGCTACGCCCCGCGCGCCGATGCCGAGCGCCTGATCGCGCTGGTGCGGCGGCTGCACGAGCGCGTGGAGGGCGTCACCGCCGATGGCCAGCCTTATTCGGCCAACGATCCCGAACTGCTGACCTGGGTGCACGTCACCGAGATGAGCAGCTTCCTGGCCGGTTATGAGCGCTATCGGCTGGCGCCGCGCGGGCAGGCGCTGAGCGCGCGCGAGCGCGATCGCTACTTCGCGGAAACCGCGCGACTCGCCGAGGCGCTGGGCGCGCAGCGCGTGCCACGGTCGGCGGCCGGCGTGGCGGCGTATTTCCGCCGCGTGCAGCCGCAGCTGCGCTACGACGAGCGCTCGTACACCGTGCTGCAGGTGCTGCGTCGCGCCGCCTTGCCGGTGCCCGGCGCCGCGGTGTTCCGCGAGGTCTTCGTCGGCGCCGGCGCGGCCCTGCTGCCCGACTGGGCCGGCGCGCTCATGGGCCGTGGTCGCGTGGATCGCGCCCGCGCCGACTTCGCCGCACGCAGCCTCACGCTGGCCGGCCCGCTGCTGCGCGCGGCCCTGGCCGATGGCGTGGTGGCGCGTTCGCACCGGCGGCTGGGACTGCAGCCGCCTCCGATCTGAATCTTCTAGCCTGTTCGCCGATGAGCCTGTTCCTGCATCACTTCGCCATTTCGGTTCCGCTGTTCGCACTGGTGCTGCTGGGCTACGCGCTGATGCGCTGGGGCGGCTGGCCCGTGACCGTGCCCGAGGCGCTGTCGCGTTTCGTGTTCGGCGTGGCGCTGCCGGCCATGCTGTTCCGCCTCATGAGCCAGCTGTCGCGTTTGCCGCCCGTGGACGCGCGCCTGCTGATCGCCTTCTTCGGCGGCTGCCTGCTGACCTTCGGCATCGGCCGCCTGGTGGCCTGGAAGGTCTTTCGCATGGATGGCTCGCAGCAGTCGGTGTTCGCGCTGGGCGGGGTGTTCTCCAACAACGTGTTCCTGGGCCTGCCGATCGCCAAGCTCACGCTGGGCGACGCCGCGCTGCCGTCGGTGTCGCTGATCCTGGTGTTCAACGCGCTGATCCTGTGGACGCTGGTGACGGTGTCGATCGAGTTCGCGCGCCAGGGCGCGCTGTCGCTGCAGGGCTTCGGCGCCACCTTGCGCAACGTGCTGCGCAATCCGCTGATCCTGGCGATTCTGGGCGGCACGCTGTTCGGCCTGTCGGGCCTGGCCCTGCCGCAGATCGTCGACCTGCCGCTGCGCATGCTGGGCGACTGCGCGCCGGCGCTGGCGCTGATGTCGCTGGGCATGGGCCTGGTCGAATACGGCTGGCGCGAAAGCGCCCGCGAAAGCCTGGCCATCACCACGATCAAGCTCGTGGTGCAGCCGCTGGTGGTCTGGGGCCTGGCGCTGGCACTGGAACTGCCCGAGATGGAGACGCGCACGGTGGTGCTCATGGCTTCGATCTCGGTGGGCGTCAACGTGTATCAGGTGGCGCGCCAGTTCCGCTGCCTGGAGTCGGCCGCGGCCGGCAGCATGGTGTTCTCCACCGCGCTGGCCGCGCTGAGCACGCCGCTGTTCCTGTCGCTGACGGGTTCATGAGCAGCGTCGGCCGCGCGCGTACACTGCGCTCAAGCTCACGTACAGAGAACCCGCCATGACGCGTTCCGCATCGCTTTCGCGCATCGCCGCGCTGACCGTCGCCGCGCTGCTGGGCGCCTGCGCCACGGCCACGCCCTACCAGCCCGCCGGCAAGAACGGCGAGGGCTACAGCGAGCAGCGGCTGGAGACCAACCGCTATCGCATCCGCGCGGTCGGCAACTCGGCCACGCCGCGCGACACCGTCGAGAACTACCTGATGTACCGCGCCGCCGAAGTCACGCTGCAGAACGGCTACGACTGGTTCGTCATCGCCGACCGCATGACTCAGGTCGATCCGCAGCGCACGGGCGGCGGATCGGGCGTGGGCATCGGCATCGGCGGCAGTTCGGGCAACTTCGGCACCGGCGTGTCGATCGGGCTCAGCTCGCTGTTCGGCAGCGGCGACAAGACCGCGTATCAGGCGCAGGCCGACATCCTGGTGTTCCGCAATCCCAAGCCCGACAACGATCCCAAGGCCTTCGATGCCCAGCAGGTGAAGGCCAATCTGGAATCGACCCTGCAGCGGCCCGCGCCGAAAAAGTAGACCGGACATGGCCTGGACCAATCCCTACTACGATCCGGCCATCGCGCATCACCGGCCCTACGGCTTCGTCAATCCCGAGCCCGACATCGCCATCGGCGGCGACTTCTGGCGCTGGCGGCGCGAGCGTAAGGAGCAGGGCCTGCCGAAACCGCCGGCCATGGGCTATCCGGCCTTTGCGCAGCACTGGAGCCAGCGCCCGGATTTTGCGCTGCAAGGCCCGCGCGTCTGGTGGCTGGGACATTCCACGCTGCTGCTGCGCCTCAACGGCCTGACCGTGCTGACCGATCCGGTGCTGGCGCAGCGCGCTTCGCCGTTTTCGTTCGCGGGCCCTGCGCGCAAGCTGCCCTGCGTCACGCGTGGAGGATTTGCCGCCCATCGATCTGGTGCTGATCTCGCACAACCACTACGACCATCTCGACCGCATCACGGTGAAGCAGCTCGCTCGGCGCTCGCGCGCGCAGGCGCAGCCCACGCATTTCATCGTGCCGCTGGGGCTGGCCGGCAAGCTGCGCGGCTTCGGCGTGCGCGAGGTGCAGGAGCTGGACTGGTGGCAGAGCCTGAACTTTCGCGGTTTGCGCGTCGGCTGCGTGCCCGCTCAGCACTGGAGCGCGCGCACGCTGTGGGATCGCAATCGCACGCTGTGGTGCGGTTTCACCGTGCATGCGGGCGACTTCGGTTTCTATTTCGCCGGCGATACCGGCTACTGGCACGGCGTGCCCGAGATCACGCAGCGCATGGGCCGCATCGATCTCGCGGCCCTGCCGATCGGTGCCTATGCGCCGCGCTGGTTCATGCAGGGCCAGCACATCGACCCGGCCCAGGCCGTGCAGATGCATCTGGAACTGTCGGCGCGCCGATCGATCGCCATCCACTGGGGCACCTTCGAACTGGCCGACGATGCGCTCGACGAGCCGCCCATCAAGCTGCGTTCGGCACTGGCCGACACGGGCCTGGGCGAGGACGATTTCTGGCTGCTGCGCCACGGCGAGTCGAGGCCGCTGTCGTTGTGAAGCGCTGGCCGCGCCTGCGTGCAGGCGGCACACTCGGTACTCGCTTCGTCCCCGGAGTTCATCGATGAGCCTCGCCGCCGATACCCGCACCACTGTCGTTCCCGCGCTGCGCTACCGCGATGCGCCCAAGGCCATCGACTGGCTGTGCCGCGCGCTGGGCTTCGAGCGCCACGCCGTCTACGAGGACGGGCAGGGCGGCATCGCGCACGCCCAGCTCAGCTTCGGCAACGGCATGATCATGCTCGGCAGCGCCCGCGACGACGAATGGAGCCGGCACCTGGCGCTGCCTGACGAAGTCGGCGGCCGCGTCACCGTGTCGCTCTGCCTCACGGTGCGCGATGTCGACGCGCATTGCGCGCAGGCGCGCGCCGCCGGCGCGGTAATCATCCAGGAGCCCGAGGACAAGGACTACGGCGGCCGCGGCTATGGCCTGCTCGATCTCGAAGGCAACTGCTGGTGGATCGGCAGTTACGACGCCTGGGCCGTGCACGAATCCTGAGCGATCTTGCGGTTGCGCACGGCCGCAGGCATGGTGCGGTCATGCGCCTTGCACACGTGATCGTCGTTGCCTTGCTGCCGATGCTCGGGCTGCTCGCCTGCAAGGCGCCGCCGCCCGATCCCGATGCACCGCCGGTGCCCGCGCAGACGCCCATCGCCGAGCACGACTGCTTCTGGAATGGTCCCTGGGTGCGTGAAGATCCCGAGCGCAACTACGCCTTTCCCGATACCGCCGCCGCCTACTGGGCCGCGCGTTTCAAGCTGCCCGAAAACGGCCGGCTGATCGTCGAAGGCGAATTCGCGCAGGCGCGCTACCTGTCGCTGGTGGCCTACGACGCCGACGGCAGGCCCACCGATGCGCTGACCGACTACGCCATCGAGCCCCTGCCGGGGCAACACAATCCGTTTCGCCCGGGTGAAAGCCGCAGCGCGAAGGCGCGCGCGTATCGCGTCGAAGTCGTCGGCGGCGACGTACCCGCGCAGCGCGCGCCCAATACGCTGTATCTGGGCCGCGACGCGCAGAAGCAGGCGGCGCTGATCTACCGCATCTACGTGCCCGACCAGGGCCTGGGTCGCACGGCGGGCGTGCCGCTGCCGCGCGTGCGCCTGGTCGTCGGCGACGCAGCGCCTCAGGACTTGCCGGCGAGCTGCGCCGCCATCGAAGCCAATCGCGAACCCATGCCCAGTTCGGTGCCGGCCAAGGCCGTCTACGAGCTGGGACGCGGACGGCCGCTGCAGCCCAGGACCTTTCCGGCCGACGATCCGTTGAGCTGGCATGCCTTCTACGACGCCAAGCATCTGGCGAGCTGCCTGTACTTCAAGCGCTGCGAAGGCGAGCCCGAGCGCACGGGCGGCGTCTATAGCAACCCCGACAACGCCTACGTCGCCGGCATGATCAGCCGCGGATTCGGCCCCGTGCTCGTCCTGCGAGGCCGCATGCCCAAGGTGCCGGCCACGCATGCCGGCGGCGGGCGCATGCAGGACGGCGAACTGCGCTTCTGGTCGCTGTGCAACAACGAGGCGGCGACGCAGAAGGTCATGGCCTGCCTCTACGACGAGCAGGTGCCGCTCGATGCCGAGCGCCGCTACACCATCGTCGTCAGCCGTGAGCAGGACCGCCCGGCGAATGCCCGCGCCGAATGCGGCATGGCCTGGCTGGCGTGGTCCGAGGTCGGCGACGGCGCAGGGCACGCCGACGACGGCATGCTGTTTCTGCGCAACATGCTGCCGGCGGCGGATTTCGCGCAGGCGGTGCAGCGCACCCGCAAGCCGGGCGACGAGGCGAGCGTCATGGGAGACAGACTGCCGACCGGGCAGTACATGACGCGGGAGGCGGTGGAAGGTTTGGGGTGTGGGTGATTTTTTGGGGGGGCTGTTTGTGGCTGCTCGCTCTGGGGTGGTTGTGAACTGAGGGTGTTTGTCCTTCCCGGACGGGGGTTACTTCTTTTGCTCGTGCAAAAGAAGTAACCAAGAAAAGCACGCCCCGCGTCCGCGCCCTTCGCGATGAAGCCGCGAAGGGTACCCGGCTGGAGCGACGTGCTCGGGGCAGACGCTTCGACGCGACTTCCTGTCGCGGCGAAGCGCGGCGGGCATCCTTGCCCGCCGTCCCCTGCGCGCGCTCCGCTGCTCGGTGCGCCACAAGGGCACCCGGACACGTCAAAGGCAAAAGCAGAAACCACGCAAGCAACGGCAAGCGCAGCGAGCCGTGATGCCGTGCCTTTCAATGATCCCCTGGCAGCGCCGGGTGGAGTGGCGCGCGCAGTGGGGCGGCCGGACATGGATGTCCGGCCGAGCTTCGCCGCGACAGGATGTCGCGTCGAAGCGACCCCGAGCACACCGCTCCAGCCGGGAACCCTTCGCGGCTTCATCGCGAAGGGCGCGAACTCGGGGCGTGCTTTTCTTGGTTACTTCTTTTGCACGAGCAAAAGAAGTAACCCCCGTCCGGGAAGGACAAAAACCCTCAGTTCACAACAACACCAGAGCGAGCAGCCACAAACAAACAAAAAATCAGTCCTCACTAAAAGCCCGCCCCGTCACCATATGCACCGCGGTGCGAGCCGCCACCATCGCCACGATCACGCTCGCCACGCCCAGCGCAGCCCAGGCGATCACCACCGCATAGTCCGATGGCCGCGCATGACAGAACGCCAGCGTCGCACCGGCCCATCCGGCGGCCGGAAACGTCATCGCCCACCAGCTCATGAAGAACGGCCCGTGCGAAACGTGCCGCCACAGGCTTGCGAGCAGCATCGCGATGAACAGGGCGAAGCAGTACAGGATGTCCGCCAGCGGCCCGGCCACGCCGTGCGTGAACGCGAGATAGGCCGACAGTCCGATCGACGGCGGCGCCAGCAGAATGAACAGCGTCGGCAGGCTGCGCGCCGAAAGCTCGGGCGCGAACAGCACGCGATGCAGCACGATGGGGAAGAACGACAGCCACAGCACCAGCCCCACCGAGAAGAAGAACCAGCTGATCTCCACATGCCCCAGCGGCGCGCCACCGACCGGCACCAGGATGTTGCCGACCACGGGAATGAACCAGGCCGGCGTCAGCACGCTTTCGTCCTGCGGCTTGATGATCCAGCGCCGGATCAGGGTAAGCGCGAGCAGCAGGTGCAGGCTCGCGCCGAACCACCACAGCAGCTGCGCCGCCGCCTCGCAGGGCACGCGCAGGCCGATGGACAGCACGATGGCCGCGACCGACACCGCTGGAAAGAAGCTCGAACGCACCGGATGCGCGAACTCTTCGCGCACCGCATCGGCATGCCACAGCAGCTTGGCCAGATGAACCAGGACCAGCAGCACGAAGAGGGTCGTCGCCAGCGCGAGCAGCGCGTGGCCGATCAGCGCCGGCACGCCCAGCACCGCATGCGCGAGCGTCCAGGCGTTGCCGAGTCCGCCCGCGCCCATGACCATGCCGAACATGGCGATGGAGAGTCGCGACAGCAGGGGTTTTTGCAACGCTTTGTCGATGGTTTCGCTCATCACCAGGCCAGCTTGATTTCGATGCCGAGATAATCGCTGTCGTCGCCGCCCGCATTGCGGATCGCGCGGCCGACGTCGTAGTGCACGCCTTCGATGGCCAGCGCGCAGTTGGCGTTGAGCCTGTAGTCGGCGCGCAGTTGCAGGTAGGCGCCGGTCCAGCGGCCGGGTTCGCCGGCGGTGCCGCCCAGCGGCACGTCGGGCTGCACGTAGATGGCATCGCCCGTGGTCTGCCGCCACTGCAGCGCCAGCGCGCTCGTGAGCTTGAGCGCCGAAGTCGGCGACAGCGTCAGCGAGGGCTTGATGTGGACCAGGTTGACGTAAGCCGTGTAGCCGGCGTCGGTGAAGTAGTAGCCGCCGTTGGGAAACAGCGGATTGAAGGTCTGCAGGCGGCCGTCGTCGGCGTCGCGGTCGCCCGATGCGGCGTCGATCTGCAAGCCGACTCGCGGCTTGAGCCACGCGGCATCGACGCGATAGCCCGCGCGCGCACCGAGCGCCCAGGCGCGCACCTCGGCCTCGCCCACGCGGCCGTGCTGCCACATGCCCTCCAGGTCCCAGTCCACGGCGCCACGCTTGCCCGCGAAGCGCGCGTCGAACACGTCGCGGCGCTCGTCGCCGCTGGCGTCGACGAAGCCGGCGTCGTCGAGTTCGTAACGCGAGTAATAGGCCGAGAGTTCGTTGTCACCGAGCACATGTCGCTCGATGCGCAGCGTGTGAAAGACGAAGTGACGATCGCTTCTGTCGTCGAAAGCCTCGTCGTCGCGATACTGCACGGGCCGGCTCGCGAAGCCGATCAGCCGCCAGGGCTCCAGCTCATAGTCGGCCCAGATCGCGTCGAAGGACTGGCGCAGGTTGGGGCCTTCGCGCAGCGACACGAAGCGTTGCGCGTCGAACAGAAAGTCCTGCCGGCCGATGCGCGTCTTGATCACGCCGTCGCCGAGCGCATGTTCGCTCATGAGAAAGGCCACGCGCAGATCGAGCCGGTTCTCGTCGATGGGCGCCGGCACCGCGCGGCCCGGCGCGCGCAGGTCTTCGAGCTGCGCAAACAAGCGCCAGTGTGCGTCGAGGTGCAGGTCGGCATGCACCTGCGCACGTTGCAGCAGATAACTGTCGCCCTCGCGGCCGATGCCGAAAGCCTGATCCTGCTGCGTCACCCAGCGCTCGCGCAGGTTGGCGCCCAGCGACAGATAGGCATCGTCGGCCAGCTCTGGCAGCGCGATGTACTTCAGATCGTCGAGCGGCTGCGTGCGCAATGCCGGGTCGGCCAGCGCGGACCAGTCCTCGTGCCAGCGATTGGCTTCGATGGCCGGGCGCGTCTGCGCCGACGCCGGGCTGGTCGCGGCCCACATCGTCATGGCCGCGCAGGCGACGGCGAAGCGCTCAGCCATGCGCGTGTCGCTGCGGAATCGACAGAAAGTGATCGACCTTGGGCGGCGCCTCCCCGACGTGGAAGCGCACCACCTCGGTCTGCAGGTCGGCGCCCGCATGCGAGACACGGCGATGCTGGCGCAGATGCTCGGCCCAGGATTCCACCATGAACCATTCGACGTAGCGTTCGGCGTCGCCGGCATCTTCGGTCACGCCCCAGGCGTAGGCGCCATCGCGAAGCCGCACGGGCGAGAGCTGATGCAGCGCGCGCAGAAACGCCGTTCGGTCGCTCTTGCGCACGCGATACTCGATGAGGATCAGCACCGGACCGCGATCGTGCGCCACAGTCTCGGCGATCAGCGGTTCGGGCCAGTGATTGGACGCGGCCAGATCGGATTCGCCGCTGGGCAGCTTCACGCGATGAAAGACCAGCGCGATCACGGCGAGCCCGGCCGCTGCCAGCAGCAGCGTGGCCGGCACGCCGATGCCACTGCCGATGGCGCCCCAGCCCAGGCTGCCCACGGTCATCGCCCCGTTGAACACCATCAGGTAGATCGCCAGGCCACGACCGCGCACCCAGTTGGGCAGAATCGCCTGCGCTACGCCGTTGAGCGTGGTCAGCGCGGCGATCCAGGCCGCACCGAGCAGCAACAGCAGCGCGACGGCGACGGGCTTGGGCGGCGCCATCGACAGCGCGGCCATCACGCCCGCCGCGATCAGCGAGGCGCCCAGCACCAGCGCGTCCGAGCTGTATCGATCGCGCAGTCCCGGCAGCAGCATGGCGCCGCCGATGGCGCCCGCGCCCACCGCGCCGAGCAGCAGGCCGTAAAAGCCCGCGCCGCCGCCGAGCAGCTGTCGCGCCACCAGCGGCAGCAAGGCCCATACGCCGCTCGCGAACACGAAGAACACCGCCGCGCGCAACAAGGCCACATGCAGCTCGCGACTCGCGCGCGCATAGCGCAGGCCGGCACGGAAGGCGCCACCGAAGCTTTCGGACAGGCCATCGTCGCCGGCCGGCGCGCGCTTCCACCACAGCAGCGCGGCGATCACCAGCGCGTAGCTCGCCACGTCGGCGCCGTAGGTCGTCGCCGGGCCGAAGCTGGCCAGCAGCAGACCGCCCAACGCCGGGCCGATGGCGCGCGCGATGTTGAAGCCCAGCGAATTCAGCGCCACCGCATTGCGCAGCTCGGGCTTGGGCACCAGCTCGGGCACGATGGCCTGCCAGGTCGGCCCGACCAGCGCGGCGCCGATGCCGCCCGCGAAAGTCAGCGCGACCAGCAGTTCGATGCTGAGCAGGCCGCCGCGCGACAACAACAGCAGACTCAGGCTCACGAGCGCGAGCATGATCTGGATCGCGACCAGAAAGCGGCGGCGATCGAGGATGTCGGACAGCACGCCGGCCGGAATCGCCAGCAGGAACACGGGCAGCGTCGCCGCCGCCTGGATCGCCGCCACCGCGGCCGGGCTCGGCGACAGATCGGTGACCAGCCAGGCGCTGGCGACGTCGCGCATGAAGCTGCCCGTGTTGCCGAGCACGGTCGCGGCCCACAGCGCCGCGAACACCGGCCGCCGGAGCGGGGCGAAACTGCCCGATGTGTTGCCACTCACAAGCTTTTCTCCATTCGTCGTGAGCGCTCATGCCCTTCTTCGCCGGCATGCCCGCCTTGTTTCTGCAGATCCATCCACGCCACCAGCAGAAAACCGCCGACCAGCCCCAGGTGTTCGTAGAAGGCATTGGCCATCATGAAACGCGACGGCCCGGCGTCGAGCGTCCAGTAGCGGTTGGCGACCAGGGTCGCGCCCAGCGTGAAGGCCGCGAGCGCCAGCGCACCGAGCCAGCGCCACGCGCCGATCACGATCAGCGCGGCGGCTCCCAGCTCCAGCGCGATCACCAGCGCCGCGAACAGACCGGCCGGCGCGATGCCGAAGTGCTGCATTTCGGCGATGGCGCCACCGAAATCACTGAGCTTGTTCCAGCCGCCTTGCAGATAAGCCGCGCACAGCCCCAGCAAGGCGAGCCTGCGCATCCATTCGCGGGTGAACGCCTGCCGCAGCGCCGGCATCACACGGCCCAGCAGGCGCAGCCCAGCGCGCCCCAGAAACTCTTGAGATCGGAAGCCGGCACCGCGCTACCCCAGGCCTGCGCATGTGCATGGCCGTGCACGCCACAGCTGCTGGCGCAGCCGCACTGGCTGGCCGCCACGCGCTGCTGCTGTGCATCGCCCCAGGCCGCATAGCCCTTGAACGTGCGCACGGGCGACCAGTCCGGCATCGCCGGCGGCGGCGCCGATTCGTCCAGCGCGGCGAACTCGCCGGCCGCGTACACCACCTTGCCGCCCACCATCGTCAGCAGCGAGCTGGTATCGGCGATCTCGTCTTCGGCGCAGGCGTAGAAGTCGCGGTCGGGCACGACGATGTCGGCCAGCTGGCCCGCTTCGATGCGACCCTTCTTGCCTTCTTCATTCGAGAACCAGGTGACGTTCTCGGTCCACATGCGCAGCGCCTGCTCGCGATCCAGGCAGTTGCGGCGCGGGTACAGCTGCATGCCGCCCACGGTCTTGCCGGTGATGAGCCAGGAGAGCGACACCCAGGGGTTGTACGAGGCGACGCGCGTGGCATCGGTGCCGGCCGACACCTTCACGCCGGCCTGCAGGATCTTGGCCACCGGCGGCGTCGCCTCGGCCGCGCCATGTCCGTAGCGCTCGACGAAGTATTCGCCCTGGTAGGCCATGCGATGCTGCACGGCCACGCCGCCGCCGAGTTCGGCGATGCGCTCGATGGACTGGTCCGAGATCGTCTCGGCGTGATCGAAGAACCAGTTCAGGCCTTGCAGCGGAATGTCCTGGTTCACGCGCTCGAAGACGTCGAGCATGCGGCTGATGGTTTCGTCGTAGGTGGCATGCAGGCGCCAGGGCCAGCGGTTCTGCGCGAGGATGCGCACCACCTGCTCCAGTTCGCCTTCCATCTCCGGCGCCATGTCGGGACGCGGCTGGCGAAAGTCCTCGAAATCGGCCGCCGAGAACACCAGCATCTCGCCGGCGCCGTTGTGGCGGAAGTAGTCGTCGCCCTGCTGATACTTCACCGACTGCGTCCAGCGCAGAAAGTCGTCCTTCTCCTGCTTGGGCTTCTGCGTGAACAGGTTGTAGGCCAGGCGGATCGTCAGCTGCCCGGCTTCGGACAGCTGCTGGATCACTTCGTAGTCTTCGGGATAGTTCTGGAATCCGCCGCCGGCGTCGATGGCGCCGGTCACGCCCAGGCGATTGAGCTCGCGCATGAAATGGCGCGTGGAATTGATCTGGTACTCGAGCGGCAGCTTCGGCCCCTTGGCCAGCGTGGAATACAGAATCCCCGCATTGGGCTTGGCCAGCAGCAGGCCGTTGGGGTTGCCGTTGGCATCGCGCAGAATCTCGCCACCGGGCGGATTCGGCGTGTCGCGCGTGTAGCCCACGGCACGCAGCGCGGCACCGTTGAGCAGCGCGCGATCGTAGAGATGCAGGATGAAGACCGGCGTGTCGGGCGCGACCGCGTTGAGTTCTTCGATGGTCGGCAGGCGCTTTTCGGCGAACTGATGCTCGGTGAAGCCGCCGACCACGCGCACCCACTGCGGTGCCGGCGTGATCGCCACCTGGCGCTTGAGCATGGCCATGGCATCGGCCAGCGAGCGCACGCCGTCCCAGCGCAGCTCCAGGTTGAAGTTGAGGCCGCCGCGAATGATGTGCAGGTGATTGTCGATGAGCCCCGGCAGCACGCGACGCCCGCGCAGATCGATGGTCCGGGTTTGCGGACCCGCCAGCGCCATGATCTCGTGGCTGCGGCCCACGGCCAGGAATTTTCCGTCCTTGATCGCCACCGCATCGGCGGTGGGATTGCGGCGATCCAGCGTGACGAACAGGCCGCGATGCAGGATCAGGTCGGGCGTTGCGAGGGCGTTCATGTCGTCTCCTTGGCAGACGGATTGGCGGATGGCTTTGCGCCTTGCGGCAGATGGCCGAAGACGTGCGGCTTCACCTGCTCGCCGAGCCACGACACCGCGGCGGCTTCCTTGCGCAGCAGTTGCTTGGCCAGCGGCGGCAACTGCTCACCGACGAGGATGCCGAGCAGACCCACCAGCGCGATCACCGGCGGCGCCGGCGAACGCACGTTGAGCAGGCTGTAGACGACGCCGACCAGCAGGCCGGCGGCGACGGAGAGCAGATAGGGTTTCATCGACCACCTTTTTCTCGCCTGCCCGTTCGCGCGTGGCGGCAACGGGCAGGCTGGTTCTGAATCGAACGGGATTCCCGCCTGCGCGGGCGTGACGGCGACGCGCCTGCGGTCTCAGCCCTGCAGAAACGCCAGCAGATCGGCGTTGAGCGGGTCGGCATGCGTGACCGCGAAGCCGTGCGGAGCGCCGGCGTAGACCTTGAGCTGCGAGCCCTTGATCATCTGCGCGGCGAGCTTGCCGGTGGCCTCGAACGGCACGATCTGATCGTCGTCGCCATGAATCACCAGCGTCGGCACGTCGATGGTCGCCATGTCCGGACGAAAATCGGTTTCGGAGAACGCCGTCACACAGTCCAGCGTGCCTTTGATCGAGGCCATCAGCGCGATGTTGAGCGTCTGCGTGAGCACGCCGGCCGACACCTGCTGGCCGTGGTTGGTGCCATAGAACGGCGCGGCGAAATCGGCGATGAACTGCGCGCGGTCCTTGCGCAGGCCGGCCTTGATACCGGCGAACACCTCGGCCGGAACACCCTGCGGATGATCCTCGCTCTGGATGAAGTACGGCGTCACTGCGCCCAGCAGCGCGAGGCGCGCGACTTTCTGGCTGCCATGGCGCGCGATGTAGCGCGTCACGTCGCCGCCGCCCATCGAGAAGCCCACCAGCGTGACCTCTTCGAGCCCCAGGTGCTCGATCAGCTCGTGGATATCGTCGGCGAAGCTGTCGTAGTCGTAGCCGTCCCAAGGCTGGCTCGACCGGCCGAAGCCGCGACGATCGAAGGCGATGGTGCGATACCCACGCTCGGACAGGAACAGCATCTGCTGCTCCCACATGTCGCCGTCCAGCGGCCAGCCATGGCTGAACAGCACCGGCTTGCCGCTGCCCCAATCCTTGTAATAAATCTCCGCACCATCGTGCGTCTTGAACGTGCTCATGTCGTATTCCTGCAATCGTTTGATACCGTCATTCCCGACTGCGCGGGAATGACGGCGATGAAGCGCGCATCGCGATGGAACCGCGCAACCGCAGGGCTTTAGCCTTCGTGCGCGTTGAACATGCTCTTGGCGTAGATGATGCCC
>JALRLM010000137.1 GCA_023254435.1 Hydrocarboniphaga sp. | reverse complement strand
CCCAGCTGGCGTTATCCCTGCGATTTTCGCGTCTGCACTTCTGTTGCTGCCGACCACCATCGCGACCTTCACCGAGCAGACCTCTAACGCTGTTTTGTCGTGGGTTCTGGCTTACTTTGGCCCTGGTCAGCCACTCTATCTGCTGTTCTTCACAGCGATGATTGTTTTCTTCACCTACTTCCAGCAGGTGGGCGGTCTCGAATGCAAGCCGGTCGCCGGCGAGATCACCTACGGCCTCGAACGCCTGGCCATGTACATCCAGGGCGTCGAGAGCGTCTACGACCTGGTGTGGAGCGACACCGGCGGTCGCGTCGTGACCTACGGCGACGTCTATCACCAGAACGAAGTCGAGCAGAGCACCTACAACTTCGAGCACGCCGACACCGCGATGCTGTTCGAGCGCTTCAACAAGGCCGAGGCCGAATGCCAGAAGCTGCTGGCGCTGGAGCAGTCGTTGCCGCTGCCGGCCTACGAGCGCGCCATTCAGGCCAGCCACACCTTCAACCTGCTCGACGCGCGCGGCGCCATCAGCGTGACCGAGCGTGCCAGCTACATCCTGCGCGTGCGCACGCTGGCGCGCGGCTGCGCCGAAGCCTACTACGCGGCTCGCGAGAAGCTTGGCTTCCCCATGCTGGCCCGCAGCCAGGCCGCCTGAAGACGGCGAACGGCAACTAAAACGCCGCCGGATCATTCCGGCGGCGTTTTAGTTTCTACCGCGGCAAGGACTCAGGCCAGATCGAAACGATCCAGGTTCATGACCTTGGTCCAGGCGGCCACGAAGTCCTCGATGAACTGCGACTGCGCATCGGCGCTGCCGTAGACCTCGGCCACGGCACGCAGCCGCGAGTCCGAGCCGAAAACGAGATCGGCGCGCGTGCCGGTCCACTTGAGTTCGCCGCTGGCGCGGTCACGCCCTTCGAACTCGTTGCGCGACTTCGCCTTCCACTCCGTCCCCATGTCGAGCAGGTTGACGAAGAAGTCGTTGCTGAGCACCCCGGGCCGCCGCGTGAACACGCCCTGCGACGACCCGCCGGCGTTGGCGCCCAGCACGCGCAGGCCGCCGACCAGCACAGTCAGCTCGGGAGCGGTCAGCGTCAGCAGTTGCGCCCTGTCGATTAGCAGGGCCTCGGCCGGCACGCGGACGCCGACCTTGAGGTAGTTGCGAAAACCGTCGGCCGCCGGCTCCAGCGGCTCGAACGAGTCGGCGTCGGTCTGCTCGGCCGAAGCATCCATGCGGCCCGGCGAGAACGGCACGCTTACCTCGACGCCGGCGTTCTTGGCCGCCTGTTCCACGCCGGCGCAGCCGGCCAGCACGATCAAATCCGCCAGCGACACCTTCTTGCCGCCGCCCTGCGCCGCATTGAAATCGGCCCGGATGCTTTCGAGCTTCGCCAGCACCTGCGCCAGCTCGGCCGGCTGGTTGACCGCCCAGTCCTTCTGCGGTGCCAGGCGAATGCGCGCGCCGTTGGCGCCGCCGCGCTTGTCCGACCCGCGGAAGGTCGAGGCCGATGCCCAGGCCGTCGACACCAGCTGCGAAACACCGAGCCCAGACGCCAGCACCCGCGCCTTGAGTGCGGCGATGTCCTGGGCATCGACCAACGCGTGATCCACGGCCGGAATCGGGTCCTGCCAGATCAGCTCCTCGGCCGGCACCTCGGGGCCCAGGTAGCGGGCGCGCGGGCCCATGTCGCGGTGCGTGAGCTTGAACCAGGCGCGCGCGAAGGCGTCGGCCAGCTGATCGGGGTTTTCCAGGAAGCGGCGCGAAATCTTCTCGTAGGCCGGATCGAAGCGCAGTGACAGATCAGTGGTCAGCATCGTCGGCAGGCGCTTCTTGGATGCATCGTGCGCGTCGGGAATCACTGCCTGCGCGTTCTTGGCGACCCATTGGTGCGCGCCGGCCGGGCTCTTGGTGAGCTCCCATTCATGGCCGAACAGATTCTCGAAGAAGTTGTTGCCCCACCGGGTCGGCGTGGTCGTCCAGGTCACTTCGAGACCGCTGGTAATGGCGTCGGCGCCATGGCCCTTGCCGTAGGCGTTCTTCCAGCCCAGGCCCTGGGCCTCAAGTGCGTCAGCCTCGGGCTCGGGCCCCACATGCTTGGCGTCGGCCGCGCCATGCGTCTTGCCGAAAGTGTGGCCGCCGGCGATCAGGGCCACGGTCTCCTCGTCGTTCATCGCCATGCGCGCGAAGGTGGCGCGAATGTCGTGAGCGGCCGCGACCGGATCGGGATTGCCTTCGGGGCCTTCCGGATTGACGTAGATCAGCCCCATCTGCACCGCCGCCAGCGGGTTCTCGAGATGGCGGCCCTGATCGTCGGTGCGATCCGTCTCGCTGCCGTGCAGCGACTTGTCGGCCACCAATGCGCCATCGCCGCCCTTGCCGTAGCGCAGATCGCCGCCGAGCCAGGTCTTCTCGTTACCCCAGTACACGTCCTGGTCGGGTTCCCAGGTATCGGCGCGACCGCCTGCGAATCCGAAGGTCTTGAAGCCCATGGTCTCGAGCGCGACGTTGCCGGTGAGAATCATCAGGTCCGCCCAGGAGATGGCGCGACCGTATTTCTGCTTGATCGGCCACAGCAGGCGGCGCGCCTTGTCCAGGCTGACGTTGTCCGGCCAGCTGTTGAGCGGCGCGAAGCGCTGCTGTCCGCGACCACCGCCGCCGCGGCCGTCGGCGATGCGGTAGGTGCCGGCGCTATGCCAGGCCATGCGGATGAACAGCGGGCCGTAGTGACCGAAGTCGGCCGGCCACCAGGGCTGCGAATCGGTCATGAGCACGGCCAGATCCTGTTTGAGCGCGGCCAGATCCAGGCCCTTGAAAGCCTCGGCGTAGTCGAAATCGCCGTGCATGGGATTGGACTTGGACGAGTGCTGATGCAGCAGATCCACACGCAGCTGCTGGGGCCACCAGTCCTGGTTGGAGGTGCCGCTGCCCGACGTATGGTTGAAAGGGCACTTGGCTTCGCTTGCCATGGTTGTTCTCCTGGGGTCTACCTGAGTTCGATGAGTGGGGCCGGCTTGCCGCCGGGCAGCGCGCCCGATGATGCTGACCGTGGATGAATCTTGCCTGCCTGAACTCGATCAACAAAATTGATTGTCACAAATTGATCGATAGCCATATTGAATGGATGTGCGCGAATTTGTCGCCGTGTCATACCGGCGCCGCCGCAAACGCGCCGAGTTGGCGCGAACACGGACGATCAAGGAGAATTGCGCGCTCTTTTGACTGGCCAGTGACGTGTTGCCCGACCTTCTGATTGAAATCGGCACCGAGGATCTTCCGGCGCGCTACGTCGTGCCGCTCGCCGATGCGCTCGCGCAAGGCATCGCCGGCGGGCTCGAACGCCGCGGCGTCGTCGCCGGCGCGGCGCAGGTCTTCGCCACGCCGCGCCGCATCGCCGTGCGGCTCGCCGCCGTCTCGCCGCAGCAGCCCGATCAGCTCGTCGCCCGCACCGGTCCTGCGCTGGCCGCCGCCTACAAGGACGGCAAACCGACGCCGGCCGCGCTGGGCTTCGCGCGCTCCTGCGGCGTCGAGATCGAGGCCATCGGCGAAAAGGACGGCAAGCTGCACTACGCCAAGTCCGTTGCCGGCCAGCCGACCACCGAGCTGCTGGCCGCGATCTTCGAGGAAACCCTCGCGAAGATGGACGAGCTGGTTCCCAAGCGCATGCGCTGGGGCGCCGGCACCGAGACCTTCGTGCGTCCCGTGCAGTGGCTGCTGTGCCTGCTCGGCAGCGACGTGGTGCCGCTGTCGCGCTTCGGCCTGGAATCGGGCCGCATCAGCTATGGCCATCGCTTTCATGCGCCCGACGCCATCGCGCTGACCGATCCGGCCGACTACGGGCAGGCACTGCGCAAGGCGCACGTGTGGGCCGACTTCGGCACACGCCGCGACGAGATCGAGCGACAGATCAAGGCCAAGGCCGCGCAGCTGGGCGGCCACGCCCGCATCACGCCCGACCTGCTCGACGAGGTGACCGCGCTGGTGGAATGGCCCGTGGTCATCGCCGGCGACATGGAAGAGCGCTTCATGCGCCTGCCGCCCGAGGTCATCGTCTCCACGGTGGAGACCAACCAGCGCTATTTCACGCTGTTTGCCGACGACGCCAATACGCAGCTGCTGCCGTTCTTCATCACCATCGCCAACATCGAGTCCACCGATGTCGGCCAGGTGATCGCCGGAAACGAGCGCGTGGTGCGCCCGCGCCTGAGCGATGCGCTGTTCTTCTGGGAACAGGACCTCAAGCAGGGACTCGCAAGCTACGGCGAGAAGCTGGCCAGCGTCACCTTCCAGAAGGACCTCGGCAGCCTGGCCGACAAGGCCGGCCGCATTCGCGACATCGCGGCCCAGATCGCCACGGCGCTGGGCATCGATGGCGCCGACGCCGTTCGCGCGGCGACGCTGGCCAAGAACGACCTCGTCACCAAGATGGTGTTCGAGTTTCCCGAACTGCAAGGCCTCATGGGCGGCTACTACGCCACCAAGTCCAGCGAGTCCGAAGCCGTCGCCAGCGCCATTCGCGAGCACTACCTGCCGACCCAGCAGGGCACGCCGATTCCGTCGACGCGCGAGGGCCAGATCGTCTCGCTGGCCGACAAGCTCGACACGCTGGCCGGCATCTTCGCCATCGGCCAGAAGCCCACCGCGAGCAAGGATCCGTTCGCGTTGCGCCGTGCCGCGCTGGGCGTGCTGCGCATCCTCGTGGAAGGCGAACTCGAACTCGACCTGCGCAGCCTGCTCGACGCCGCGCTCAAGGCGCAGCCGGCCGGCAAGCGCGATGCGGCGACGCTGGATGAGCTCTACGCCTTCTGCGCCGAACGCCTGCGCAGCTACTGCGAAAGCCGTGGCGCCAGCGTCGAAGCCTTCGAGGCCGTGCGCGCTGCCGGCGTGAGCCAGCCGCTGGATTTCGAGCGCCGACTCCAGGCGCTGCTGCGCTTTCTGCCGACCACCGAGGCCGCCAGCCTTGCCGCCGCCGACAAGCGCGCGCGCAACATCCTGCGCCAGGCCGGCGAAACGCAGGCCACGATCAAACCCGAACGTTTCGAAGTGCCCGCCGAGCACGCGCTGCTGGACACCCTGCAGCGCGTCGAGGCTGCACTGGCACCGCTGCGCGCCGAGCGCGACTACGGCGCCATGCTGAGCCAGCTGGCCACACTCAAGCCGCCGGTCGACGCCTTCTTCGACGGCGTCATGGTGATGGCCGAGGACGCGCAGGTGCGCGCCAACCGCCTGGGCCTGCTCGCCCGCCTCGACGCGCTGTGCCGCGAGGTGGCCGACCTGTCGCTGCTGCCGGGCTGATCAGGATCGGGCCACCGTGAAAATCGTCATTCTCGACCGCGATGGGTGAGCCGGGACTTCGCGGAGCCTCGCTCCGCGCCGGCAAACGCACGGCCACGGATGGCCGGGCTGGACACCGCGCCATGGATGGCTCAAGGAGCCTCACTTGAAGATCGTGATTCTCGACCGCGATGGCGTCATCAACGAGGACTCGGACGACTACATCAAGTCGCTGGCCGAGTGGCACCCGATTCCGGGCAGCATCGAGGCCATCGCCCGTTTGTCGCAGGCCGGCTGGCGCGTGTTTCTGGCCACCAACCAGTCGGCGGTCGGGCGCGGCATGATGGATTTCGACGAGCTGTTCGCCATTCACGATCGCCTGCAGCGGCTGTGCGCCGAACTCGGTGGCCGCATCGACGGCATCGAATACGCACCCGAGCATCCCGACCACGCCAGCGAGATGCGCAAGCCGGCTCCGGGCATGCTGCGCGACCTCGCGCGACGCCTGCAGATCAAGCTCGACGGCGTGCCCTTCATCGGCGACAGCTACACCGATATCGAGTGCGCACGGGCGGTCGGGGCAAGCCCCATTCTGGTGCGAACCGGCAAGGGCAGGCGCACCGAAAGCAAACACGACGTCTCGGGCGTGCCGGTCTACGACGATCTGGCCCAGGCCGCAGCGGCACTGCTGGCGGGCTGATTTCCTCTCTGTAGCCGCGCTTTCAGCGCATGCCGCAGGCGGCGTAGTCCTCGCGACGGCGCTCGATCTCCACGCCCACGTCCTGCACCGGGATGGCGCCCGGCTTGTGAATGACCAGGCGCAGGCTCAGCAGCAGCGGAAACTCCTTGTACAGCGTGCGCGCCAGGCGTTCGGCCAGTGCTTCGAGCAGGGCCGGCTGATAGTCGGCGGCCACCTTCTCCACGGTTTTCTGCACGCCGGCGTAGTCGATGGCGTCGCGCACATGGTCGCTGGCCGCGGCGGCGTTGAAGTCGGTGCCCAGGTCGAGATCGAACACCAGCGGACGCACCAGACCGCGCTCCCAGTCGTGCACGCCGATGATGGTCTCGACCTTGAGGCCGCGGATGAAAACCTTGTCCATGTGGGGTATGCCGAAAGCGAGGAAGGGAACAGCTTAAGTGCCGGCGCCGACCGGCTGCAGGTCGGCGATGGACCAGCGCGGTGTGGTGAACAGCTTACCGTCGGCACCGCGCGCATCCGCCAGCCGGGCGGCGCCGACGTAGGCGATCATCGCCGCGTTGTCGGTGCAGAACTCCGGGCGTGGAAAGAACAGACGGATGCCG
>JALRLM010000120.1 GCA_023254435.1 Hydrocarboniphaga sp. | reverse complement strand
TGATCGCCGACACCTGCGCGCGCATCGCCAGCGCACGCGCCAGCGCCGATGCGCGTGAAGGCATCGCCGCCTTCTTCGACAAGCGCAAGCCGCATTGGACGAACTGAGTCAAGGCACGGATATGTTCACCAGGATCCTCATCGCCAATCGCGGCGAAATCGCCTGCCGCGTGATCAAGACCTGCCGTCGCCTCGGCATCAGGACCGTCGCGGTCCATTCCGAAGCCGACGCCAACGCGCGCCACGTTCGCCTCGCCGACGAAGCCTATTGCGTGGGCTCAGCGGCCTCGCGCGACAGCTACCTGCGCGCCGATCGCATCATCGAGGTCGCGAAGCGCTCCGGTGCCCAGGCCGTGCATCCGGGCTATGGCTTCCTGTCGGAGAACGAGGGCTTCGCCAGCGCCTGTGCCGAGGCCGGCATCGTCTTCATCGGCCCGCCGGTCGCCGCGATCCGCGCCATGGGGAGCAAGTCGGCCGCCAAGGCGCTCATGCAGGCTGCGAAGGTGCCGCTGGTGCCGGGTTATCACGGCGACGATCAGAGCCCCGCCTTCCTGCAGCAGCAGGCCGACGCCATCGGCTATCCCGTGCTGATCAAGGCCAGTGCGGGTGGTGGCGGCAAGGGCATGCGCATCGTCGAGAAGCGCGAGGACTTTGCCGCCAGCCTCGCCTCCTGCCAGCGCGAGGCGGAAGCGAGCTTCGGCGACAAGCGCGTGCTGATCGAGAAATACCTGCTACGGCCGCGACACATCGAGATCCAGGTGTTCGGCGACAGCCACGGCCACATCGTGAGCCTGCACGAGCGCGACTGCTCGGCCCAGCGCCGCCATCAGAAGGTGGTCGAGGAAGCGCCGGCACCGGGCCTCGATGCGATACGTCGCGCCGAGATGGGCCAGGCCGCCTGCGACGCCGCGCGCGCCGTCGGCTACGTCGGCGCCGGCACCGTGGAGTTCATCGTCGACCCGTCGGGCGCTTTCTACTTCATGGAGATGAACACGCGCCTGCAGGTGGAGCATCCGGTGACCGAGAAGATCACCGGCCTCGATCTCGTGGAATGGCAGCTGCGCGTGGCCAGCGGCGAGGCCTTGCCGCTGAAGCAGGAGCAGATTCCGCTGCGCGGCCATGCCATCGAAGTGCGCGTTTACGCCGAGGAGCCCGAGAAGGGCTTTCTGCCCTCGATCGGCCAGCTCGCGCATTTCCGCAAGCCGGCCGAGAGCGAATACCTGCGCATCGACACCGGCGTCGACGAAGGCGATTCGGTGAGTCCGTACTACGACCCGATGCTGGCCAAGCTCATCGTCTGGGACCAGACGCGCGAGCGTGCCATCGCGCGCATGCTGCAGGCACTCGGCGCTTTCGAGATCGTCGGCGTCGGCAACAACATCGCGTTTCTCTCCCGGCTGATCGACCACGCCGAGTTTCGCGCCGGCACGGTCGATACGGGGCTCATCGCGCGCGAAAGCGAGGCGCTGATTCCCAAGGGCCAGGCGACGCCGGACCCGGTCTTTGCTGTCGCCAGCCTTTGGATTCAGCGTCATGAGGCACAGGCGACGCGCGCCAGGGCCACGGCCGGCTGCGATCCGCACTCGCCCTGGGGCGAGGCCGACGGCTGGCGTCTCAACGGCGTGCAGACGCGGCGCTTCGAATATCGCGACGGCGAGACGGTAAAGACGCAGACGCTGCGCTACGGCCACGACGGGCTCACGCTGGATACCGTGCCCTCGGCCATCAACCAGGCGACGCAGTACGTGGTCGGCAACGAGCGCTTCCACGCCAGCGTCGTGCGCCTGGGCGATCAGTTGCATGTGTTCAGCGGCGGCCGGCACCACATCGTCTCGCCCATCGACCGGCTGGCGCACGCCGCTGGCGACCAGGACGCGCATGGCGGGCTCACCGCGCCGATGCCGGGCAAGATCGTCGCGCTGGCAGCCGCAGTCGGCAGCGAGGTCGAAAAGGGCGCCGCGCTGGTGGTGATGGAGGCGATGAAGATGGAGCACACGCTGGTCGCACCGGCCAGGGGCCGTGTGAAGGCCTATCTGTGCAGCGTCGGCGAACAGGTGAAGGACGGCGCCGAGCTGGTCGAATTCGAGGCCACGCCATGAGCCTGCCGACGCAGGTGCGCGTCGTCGAGGTCGGCGCGCGCGACGGCCTGCAGAACGAGGCCGCTCAGGTGCCGACCGCGATCAAGCTGCAGCTCATCGCCCAGCTCGCGGCCTCGGGCCTGCGCCGCATCGAGGCCGCCGCCTTCGTCTCGCCCAAGTGGGTGCCGCAGATGGCCGATCACGCCGAGATCATGCGCGCGCTGCCCAAGGGCGGCGCCGTGCGCTATTCGGCGCTCACGCCCAATCTGAAAGGGTTCGAAGCGGCGCTGGCGGCGGGCGCCGAGGAAGTGGCGGTCTTCGGCTCGACCTCCGAGGCCTTCTCGCAGAAGAACATCAACTGCTCCATCGCGGAAAGCCTGGCGCGCTTCGCCGATGTAATGGCCGCCGCCCAAGCGGCGCGCATTCCCGTGCGCGGCTACGTCTCCTGCGTGCTGGGCTGCCCCTACCAGGGCGAGGTGTCGCCCGCTGCCGTCGCGGACGTCGCCGCCAGGCTCTACGACATGGGCTGCTACGAGGTCTCGCTGGGCGACACCATCGGCCGCGCCACCCCCGCCGACACGGCGCGCCTGCTGGAAACGGTGCGCGCGCGGGTCGAGGCGGCGAAGCTGGCC
>JALRLM010000111.1 GCA_023254435.1 Hydrocarboniphaga sp. | reverse complement strand
CCAGCTCTCGGGCGGCATGGCGCGTCGCGTCGCGCTGGCGCGCGCCATCGCGCTGGACCCCGACATGGTCATGTACGACGAGCCGTTCACGGGCCAGGACCCGATCAGCATGGGCGTGCTGATCCGCCTGATCCGCACGCTCAACGAGTCGCTGGGCCTGACCTCGGTGGTGGTCTCGCACGACATCCACGAAGTGCTGTCGATCGCCGACTACGCCTACGTGATTTCCGGCGGCAAGGTGCTGGGCCAGGGCACGCCGGAGCAGATCCGCGCCTCCGATTCGGCCTTCGTGCAGCAGTTCCTCAAGGGCGAGCCCGACGGCCCCATCGCCTTCCAGTACAAAGCGCCGGCCTATGCCGACGACCTGCTTGGAGGCGGCCGATGAGCACGCTGGTCCAGGTGGTTTCCGAGTTTCTCGCCGGACTCGGCCGCTCGCTTTTCTTCCTGTTCTCGATCCTGGTGTCGCTGCCCAAGTCGCTGCTCAAGCCGGGCCTGATCTCGCGCCAGCTCTACATGCTGGGCGTGCTGTCGCTGATCATCATCGTGATCTCGGGCGTCTTCATCGGCATGGTGCTGGCGCTGCAGGGCTATCGCACGCTGTCGCGCTTCGGCGCCTCGGAATCGCTCGGTGTGTTCGTGGCGCTGGTGGTGATCCGCGAGCTGGGTCCGGTGGTGACCGCGCTGCTGTTCGCCGGCCGGGCGGGCTCCTCGCTGGCGGCGGAACTGGGCCTGATGCGCGCCACCGACCAGCTCTCGGCCATGGAAATGATGGCCATCGACCCCATCGAACGCATCGTCGCGCCGCGCTTCATCGCCGGCGTGCTGGCGCTGCCGCTGCTGACCATGATCTTCGAGGTCATGGCCATCGGCGTCGCCGGCGGCCATGCCATCGGCGTCGAGCTGCTGGGCGTCGATGCCGGCAGCTACTGGTCGGCAATCCGCGGCTCGGTCGAATCCAAGGACATCCTGCAAAGCCTGCTCAAGACTTTCGTATTCGGCTTCACGGTGAGCTGGATCGCGGTCTACCAGGGTTACACGGCCGCGCCCAACGCCGAAGGCGTTTCGCGTGCCACGACTTCGACGGTGGTGGTGTCGTCGCTGGCCGTGCTGGCGCTGAACTTCATCCTCACCGCGTTCATGTTCAATTAACAGACGCCTCCCTAGCGTAGCGAAGGACAGCTTCATGCAATCAAGAGCACTGGAAATCATCGTCGGCTTCTTCGTCTGTCTGGGCGTTGCGGCCGTTTTCGTCATGACCTTCCGCGTCGCCAGCATCGAGAACGTCGATGGCGGCACGGTCTATCGGGTGACGGCAACCTTCGACAACATCGGCGGTCTCAAGCCCGGCGCGGCCGTGACCATGGCAGGCGTCAAGATCGGTCGGGTCCGCGAGATCAAGATCAATCCGCAGACCTTCCAGGCCGACGTCGCCATCGATATCTCGGAGACCTACAACAACATCCCCGAGGATTCGAACGCCAAGATCCTGACCGCCGGCCTGCTCGGCGAGCAGTACATCGGCTTCGAACCCGGCGGATCCGACGATGTGCTCAAGCAGGGCAGCAAGGTGGAGCTCACCCAGAGCGCCCTGGTGCTCGAAAACCTGATCGGCCAGTTCCTCGCCAACCAGGCCGGTCCCAAGGACGACAAACTCGCCGATGCGATCGGCAAATTGGCGGAGTCGCTCAAGCCCGCCGAAGCAACAGGAGCCAAACAATGAAAAACAAACGTCTGTTCGCCCGCATTTCCGCGCTGCTGGCCGCCGCCACCGTCGCGCTGGCCGCCGTCGCCGCACCGACCGCGCCCGACGAAGTCATCAAGACCGCGCAGGGCTCGCTGCAGTCCGACATCTCGCAGAACAAGGCCAAGTACCAGTCCGACAAGGCCGCCTTCTACAAGATGGTCGATGGCCGCGTGACCCAGTACTTCGACACCAAGTACATCGCGCAGTCGATCCTGGCGCAGAACTGGCGCACCGCCACGCCCGACCAGCGCACGCGCTTCGAGACGGCGTTCAAGAACATGCTGATCAACTCCTACGCCGACGCGCTGCTGCAGTATGCCGACAGCATCAAGGCCGATATCCAGCCCGCGCGCGTCGCTGATGGCGCCGAACGCGCCACCGTCAACACCAAGCTGATCCGCCCCGACGCGCCGCCGGTCTCCGTGGCCTTCGACATGCGCCAGAAGCCGGCCGGCTCGGACTGGAAAGTCGTCGACATCAAGGTCGAGAACATTTCGCTGGTCACCAACTTCCGCAGCCAGGTCGCCGCGCAGATCAAGGCTTCCAGCCTCGATGCGGTGATCCAGAAGCTCGAGGGCGGCGAACAGATCGTCGCTCCGCCGGAAGCCGCCAAGGGCTCCTGATGGCCGTCATCGACAGCCCGCTGACCTTCGGCACCGTGCCCGGCCATCTGGCCGACATCGGCCAGCTGCAAGGCACCCGCGTCGACCTGAGCCGCTGCCCGCGCATCGACAGCGCGGGCGCGGCCTTTCTGCTGGAACTCGCGCGCCGCAACGGCGGCGGCAAGCTCGAAGTCACCGGCGCCAACGAGCAGGTGCTCAGCCTGCTGCGCTTTTTTGAACTGGACGACGTGTTCGCGATCG
>JALRLM010000108.1 GCA_023254435.1 Hydrocarboniphaga sp. | reverse complement strand
CGGCATCGATTTTCCGAGCGAAGGGCGCGTCGGCAAGACCGCCGCGCTGGGCTGGATCGTCGCCAATACCGAAGACGGCAGCGAGGCGCGCAATGCCGCGCACTGGGCCGCCATCGACGAGGCCTGGTATCGCAAGGGCCGGCCGTATGCGCAGTTCGATCGGCTCGCGCGGCATCCCAACGCAATCTTTCGCACTTGGCTCACGCACCCCAGCTTCGACCGCTACTGGCAGAACCGCGTGCCGGTACGCGAGCAGTTCGCCCGCATCGACATTCCGGTACTGACCACGGCGAGCTATTACGCGAGCAGCGCGGTGGCCGCGCTGTATTACTTCGGCGAGCACCTGCGCCGGCGTCCCGAGGCCGATCACACGCTGCTGCTGGGGCCCAACGCCGACGTGCGCACGCTCGATGGCAGCCTGGCCGGCGTGCGGGGCAATCCTTTCGACGCGGTGGCGCAGATCGACATGCGCGAGCTGCGGCTGCAATGGTTCGATCACGTGTTCAAGGGCGAGCCCAAGCCTTCGCCGCTCAAGGATCGCGTCAACTACGAACTCATGGGCGCCAACCAGTGGCGTTCGGCGCCGAGTCTGGCGGCCATGAGCAATGCGCGCCTGCGCCTGCATCTGGTGGCGGGCCCCGAGGCGCCGGGCGGCCTGCAGCGGCTCGCGGAGCGCGCGGCCGATGCGGCGAGCGCTCTCCCCATCGAACAGCGCGTCAACCTGGCCGACCGGCGCGACGCGGCCGAAGCCCCCGTGCTGAACCTGGTCGAGCGCCAGTTGCCGACGCGCGATGCGCTGGCCTTCGTCAGCGAGCCCCTGCCGCTGCCGCTGGAGATCGCGGGACTGCTGAGCGGCACGCTGGACTTCGTCATCAACAAGATGGACGTCGATCTCAATGTCACGCTCTACGAGCAGCTGGCCAGTGGCGAATATCTACGCCTGGCCGATCCCTACGAGTTTCGCGCCAGTTACGCGCGTGATCGCGTGAACCGGCAGCTGCTGCGCGCGGGCGAGCGCCAGCAGCTGCCGTTCACGAGCGAACAGATCACGAGCCGGCGCGTCGCCGCCGGGCATCGCATCGTGCTGCTGCTGGGCGTCAACAAGCGGCGCGACCGCGAGATCAACTACGGCACGGGCCAGGACGTGAAAGCCGAGTCGATCGCCGATGCCCGTGTGCCGCTGCGTATCCGCTGGTACGACGGCAGCTTTGTCGACCTGCCCGTGCGCTCGACCGCCTCGCGCTGAAAAGGAGCCGTCATGGACGCCCGCATCGACGAGCTGATCGCGTTCTGGATCGGCGTCGGCCCCCGCAAATGGTTCGGCCGCGACGATGCGCTCGACGCCAGCATTCGCGAACGCTATCTGACCTGGGTGGAGCAGGCGGCCGCCGGCCAGTTGAGCCACTGGGAGCCCAGCGCGCGTGGCGCGCTGGCGCTGCTGCTGTTGCTGGATCAGTTCCCGCGCAACCTGTATCGCGGCCACGCCCAGGCTTTCGCGGCCGATGCGATGGCGCGCGGCGTGGCCGATCGTGCGATCGCGCGCGGATTCGACCGCAACGTCGATCGCGAGCTCAGGAATTTCTTCTATCTGCCCTTCATGCATTCCGAGCAGTTGCACGATCAGCAGCGTTGCGTGGAGCTGGTGCGCGGGCTGGACGACGACGATACGCTGGCTTACGCCATCGAGCACCGCGACATCATCGAGCGCTTCGGTCGCTTTCCGCATCGCAATCCCGCGCTGGGTCGGGCGACGACGCCGGAGGAACGTCGATTTCTCGATGAGGGCGGATTCTCGGCCTAGTCGCGAGGCGCAAGTGACTTGTTCAAGCCGCCTGCATGAATCCCTTACGACGTAAGTCGAATTCAGCCCCGCAGCGGCAACCGTTGGTCTGATCGAGCGCCATGTGCGCTGCACGCGGAGTAGCATCGAATGTCGGCGGCACGTCGTCGGCGTGCCGGTAAGCTGTCGTTTCGCTATCCGCTCGATGACTGCCCAATACGATAACTGGCTCGTCCTGCTCTCGATCGCCATTGCCTGGCTCGCCTCGTACGCGGCGCTGAGCCTGGCCGGTCGTGCACGCGGCGACGGCCATCGCTACTGGCTCGCATCGGGTGCACTCGTGATGAGTCTGGGCATCTGGTCCATGCACTTCATCGGCATGCTCGCATTCAAGCTGCCGATTTCGGTGGGCTACGACCCCTGGCTGACGCTGATTTCGGGTCTGCTGGCCGTGCTGGCCTCGATGCTTGCGCTCAAGGTGGTCAGCGTGAGCAAGCCGGGCTGGAAGCGGTTCGGCTTCGGCGGCCTGGTCATGGGCAGCGGCGTGGCGATGATGCATTACACCGGCATGGCCGCCATGCGCATGCAGCCGGCCATTCACTACACGCCGCCGGCCTTCACCGCCTCGCTGCTGATCGCCATGCTGGCGGCCACCATCGCGCTGCTGCTGGTGTTCGACGTCAGCCAGGCACGCCAGCGACGTTCGATTCCACGCAAGCTGATGGCGGCCAGCGTGATGGCCGCGGGCATTTCGGGCATGCATTACACGGGCATGCATGCCGCGCAGCTGGCGCCCGATGCACGCTGCATCGAGGCGGCAGGCGGGCTGGGCTCCGATGTGCTGGCCGCGGTGATCACGCTGGGCGTGGTGCTGGTGCTGCTGCTGACCGCGATCACGCTGCACTTCGATACCCAGATTCGCCGCCAGGATCGCCACTATCACGGCCTGCTCGACGAGGCCAAGGCACAGCTGCAGGATCTCGAAATCCGCGACCCGCTCACCGGGCTCTACAACCGCAGCCGTTTCGAGAGCGAGCTGCGCGATCTGCGCGAAAGCGACACGCGTTCGCGTGCACTGATGCTGATCGATCTCGATGGCTTTTCCGAGATCGCCACGGTGATCGGCCTGGAGGCCAGCGACCGGGCGCTGATCCATGTCGCCCGGCGACTGCAGCAGCTCGTGGGCGATCAGGGTCGGGTGGGGCGCATCGCCGCCGACAAGTTCCTGCTGCTGACGCCGCCGCTCGCGATCGTCGGCGATCTGCCATCGTTCGCTGACAAGCTGCTCATGCGCGTACGCGAAGCGATGCGCGTCGATCATCACGAGGTGGAACTCACGGCCTCGATCGGTGCGGTGCTGCTGCCGGCCGACGGGCCCGAGGAACTGCTGATCGCCATGGCCAGCCTGGCCCTGGTGCAGGCGCAGCGCGGCGGGCGCAACACGATGCGGCTCTATCGCGACGAGTTCGGCAAGCCCAACAGCGAGCTCATGCACCTGCTGCGCGACCTGCGCATGGCCATACGCAGCGGCGACGGCCAGCTGTTTCTGGTCTACCAGCCCAAGGTCGATGCCGCGACGGGACGCATCGCCGGCGCCGAAGCCCTGCTGCGCTGGAATCATCCGACGCTGGGCCTGGTGCTGCCTTCGCAGTTCATAGAACAGGCCGAACGCTTCGGCCTCATCGACATCCTCGGTGTGTGGACCGTCAGTACGGCCTGTCATCAGGCTCGGATCTGGAAGCAGGCCGGCATCCGCGTGCCGATCAGCGTCAACCTGTCGCCCGAGCAGCTGCGCTGGCCCGGCCTGGTGCAGGCGATCACCGACGCGATGGCGCGCTGCGAGCTCGAGAGCGGCGATCTCTGCCTGGAGCTGACCGAGAGCGCGGTCATGGACCAGGGCGTCGACGCACGTTCGGCCATCGATCGCCTGTCCGCGGCCGGCATCCGGCTGTCGATCGACGATTTCGGCACCGGCTACTCGAGTCTGTCGCGGCTGCGTGAACTGCCCGTGGGCGAGATCAAGCTCGATCGCTCGTTTATCGTAGGCGTGCAGTACGACGGCCCGGCCGCGGCCATCGTGAGGGCACTCGTGCAGCTGGCGCATTCGCTGAGTCTCAAGCTGGTCGCCGAGGGCGTGGAGACCAGCGAGCAGGCTTCGATCCTGCGGACGCTGGGCTGCGACGAGCTGCAGGGCTTCTTCTTTTCGCCTGGCGTCAGGGGCGCGGAGTTCGAGCGCCTGGTCGCCCAGCTCGGCACTGGCGCGCGAACGCCGACGCTCACCTATACGCACACCAAGGAGATC
>JALRLM010000533.1 GCA_023254435.1 Hydrocarboniphaga sp. | reverse complement strand
GGGGCCGATCATCAGGATGTTCTTGGGCGTCACCTCGTCGCGCAGTTCGAGACCGAGCCGCTGGCGTCGCCAGCGGTTGCGCAGCGCCACGGCGACCGCGCGCTTGGCCGCGTTCTGGCCGACGATGTGGCGATCCAGTTCGGCGACGATTTCTCGGGGAGTCATGTTGGTTCCGTTGTGGGCGCCGTCGGCACCACGATCCGTCAGGGTCTCAGGCATCGAAGGACTCGATCGTCAGATGATGATTGGTGTAGATGCAGATCTCGGCGGCGATGTGCAGCGCCTTCTCGACGATCTCGCGCGCGGGCAGCTCGCTGTTCTCGACCAGCGCGCGCGCCGCGGCGGTGGCATAGCTGCCACCCGAGCCGATGGCGATGACGCCGTGGTCTTCGGGCTCCATGACGTCGCCGTTGCCCGAGATCATCAGCGAGGTGTCGCGATCGGCGACGATCAGCAGCGCCTCGAGACGGCGCAGGTAGCGGTCGGTACGCCAGTCCTTGGCCATTTCGACCGCGGCGCGCGTGAGCTGGCCGTTGTGTTTCTCGAGCTTGCCTTCGAAGCGCTCGAACAGCGTGAAGGCGTCGGCGGTGCCGCCGGCGAAGCCGGCGATGACGCGTTCGCCGTAGAGGCGACGCACCTTGCGGGCGTTGTTCTTGACTCGGGTATTGCCCATCGACACCTGGCCGTCGCCACCCAGGGCGACCTGGCCGTTGCGACGTACACAGAGGATGGTGGTTCCGTCGAATTGTTTCATGGGGGACTCGAAACCTGATTGGGAGTCCGCCTGATGTGGGGCCCGCAGGGCGGCTTTCAACCGCGCCCAGCCGCCGCGACGCCCGACCTGGCCGCGGCTGCAGGCTCACAAACGACGAAGGCGAAAGGACTTGCGTCCTTTCGCCTTCGATTGCGTCATGCGCCCGGAGCGACGATCAGGTCGTGCCGGGCGATGTCGCGGAACCGATTACTCGGCAGCCGGGGCCGGAGCAGCTTCCGGGCAGGCGGCGTTCGGATCGGATTCGGTCGGGCACTTCGGCGCTTCGGCCGGGGCTTCCGTGGTCGGAGCGGCTTCGACAGCCGGAGCTTCGGCGGCCGGGGCCGGCGCTTCGGCAGCGGGGGCTTCAGCAGGGGCAGCTTCTTCGGGCTTCTTGCACGCGGCCAGCGCCAGCACGGAGGCGAGGCCCAGGGCGATTATGAGTTCACGCTTCATCGAACAACTCCCAGGTCAGTTCAAATTTGCTGGCTAAGGCTTGCCAGCGCTCGTCACCGAATGGCAACGAGGATCGATTATGCCGCAGAAAGCTGAACGCGAGGCATCCCTTACGGGCTCGACCTTATATTTTCCACGCCGCGACGCTCGGCATTCCTGCATTTTGCAAGGCGCCCTGCGTGAGGCTCACGACACCAGTTTGGCGCGCAGTGCGGCGGCGACAAGTTCGGCCGTCATTTCGAGAAACAGCTTGCCCTGGCGCGGCTGGAAGCGCTCCGGATCGCGAGCGGCCAGCACCATCATGCCGAGGTTCTTGTCGCGTTCCAGCGGCACCACGGCGGCCGACTGCGGCAGCACGGCGGCCTTGGGGAACAGCAGGCGCGCACGCGCCTCGCCGATCGGCCCGCACTCGATGAGCTTGGTGCGCAGGAAGTTCTCGAACTGCCGCGCCACCGCGCCGTCGGCGTCGAGGCGATGCAGACCTTCTATATCGCTGCGCTTGAGCAGGCCCGGCGACACGCCGATCCAGGCCTCCTCGATGCCGAAGTCCTCGCGCATGCACTGCTGCAGGCCCAGCACGGCGGCGGCCAGCGTGGGGGCGCGGATCAGCGTGCGGGCCAGCCGGTGCACGTTGGTGGCGCGGCGCTCGTTGTCGCGGGCGTTCTCGAGCAGCGCGGCCAGGCGGTCTTCGAGCCGCTGGCTGCGGCCGCGCAGCACTTCGACCTGACGCTCGATCAGCGACACCGCCGAACCGGTCGTGTGCTGCAGTTCCAGCGTCTCCAGCAGTTCGGGATAGCGCGCCAGAAAATCGGGGTTGGCCTTCAGATAGGCCAGTACCTGCGCCTCGTCGAGCTTCACGTCCTGCGCGTCCTTCACTTCTGCCATTCGATCTCCCCGGTGAACACGGTTTCGGCCGGTCCGGTCATGAGCACGGAATCGCCCTCGCCGCCGGCCCATTCGAGCGCCAGCGTGCCGCCGCGCAGCTGCAGTTCGACGCGCTCGCCGAACAGGCCCCAGCGGCGACCCACCGCGGCGGCGGCACAGGCACCGCTGCCGCAGGCCAGGGTCTCGCCGGCGCCACGCTCCCACACGCGCAGGCGGCCGGCCTGCGGACCCAGCACCTGCAGAAAGCCCACGTTGACGCTCTCGGGGAACTCCGGCCGCTGCTGCAGCGCGCGACCCATGGCTTCCACCGGTGCGCGGTCGACGTCGTCGACCAGGATCACCGCATGCGGATTGCCCATGCTGACGGCGCCGAAGTCCACGCTGCCAAAGCCGGCGGTATCGACGCGATAACGCTCGGCCACCGGCAGCGTCAGCGGAATGCGCTCGGACGCCCAGCGCGGAGGCCCCATGTCGACGCGCACCTGCTGGTCGGCCAGCAGCTGCAGTTCGAGTACCGAGGTGGAGGTGCGCACGCGCAGGCGCTGCTTGTCCGACAGGCCGTGCTCGGCCACGTAGAGCGCCAGCGCACGGCTGCCATTGCCGCACTGGCCGACTTCGCTGCCGTCGGCATTGAAGATGCGGTAGTCGAAGTCCACGTCGGCCGTCGACGGCGACTCGATCACCAGCACCTGATCGCAGCCGACGCCGAAGCGACGATCGGTGAGCCGCGCCAGCAGCTCCGGCGTGGGACGGAAACGTTCGCGCGTGGCGTCGATGACGACGAAGTCGTTACCGGCGCCATGCATCTTGGTGAAGGCCAGTTTCATGGGCGACGACGGCCGTGTGGCCACATCCGTGGGCGATCAGGGTTGTGCAATAGTATTGACTTTTGTTTTGTCGATCAATTTTTACTCTCATCGCGAGCCCACTGTCGCTCACCCAGCGCGAAGCTGGCCTTGCGGATCAGGCCGCCGGCCACCTCGTAGACGCAGAGCATCTCGACGGTGCCGGGGCCTTCGACAAAGTTGCGGCGGATGCGTTCGTAATCGACGACCACGCAGGCCGGAGCCGTCGCCATCACCACCCGGCTCAGCAGCGTGGCCTGCAGATCGGGCTCGGTGAAGCGCAGGCGCATGCGCTCGGCCATCTCGGCGTGGCCGCGTGCCAGGCGCGCGCCATGCAGCTCGAACTGCTCGGCATCCTCGGCGTAGGTGGCGAGCCAGCCGGCAAGATCGCGCGCGTTGTAGCGATCGAGCTGGCGCTGGACCACGGCGACCGCCTCGGCTTCGCGACTCACGGCAGGCGCATGGGCACGAAGCCGGCCTGGGCTTCGCAGCGCGCGAGCCAGGCCCGCACGGCGGGAAACGGCGTGAGGTCGAAGTCGCCTTCGTCGGCGACGTGCGTGTAGGCGTAGAGCGCGATGTCGGCAATGGAGAAATCGCCGGCCAGAAAGTCGTGCGCCGCCAGTCGCTGCTCCATCACGCCCAGCGCGGCGCGGCCGCGGATGCTGGCCTCGGCGATCCTGTCGCGCCACGCCTCGCGCTTGCCGAGGAAGTGGATCCAGAAACGCACCGTGGCGATGTAGGGCTCGTGGCTGTACTGCTCGAAGAACAGCCATTCCAGCACCTTGGAGCGCTCGTAGCCCGGCGCCGGCAGATACGCGCTGCCCTCCGCGAAGTGGCACAGCATGGCGTTGGACTCCGCCAGCAGGCGGCCGTCGTCGAACTGCAGCAGCGGCACGCGCCCGTTGGCGTTGAGCGCGAGAAACTCAGGCTTGCGCGTCTCGCCGGCGAGCGTGCTGGTTTCGATCCACTCGAAAGGCTGGCCCAGCAGCCGCAGCAGCGCGGCCGGCTTCCAGCAATTGCCCGATCCCGTCATGCCGTACAGCTTGATCATCGTCATCTCCCATTGTCCGCGCGCAGTCTGCCGATGCCGCGCCGCCGCCGGAATCGAAATGTATTCATATCGGCTGTGAGCGGCGTTACCGAGCATGGCGATGGAGCACGACGGTCACTGCGATCGTCATGGGCGCGGCGCATACTGTCGCCCCTTACGCTTCCTCAAGCTTCTGCCCTCGTGACCGCGCATTCGCATTCGCATCCGCACCCGGCATCGGTCCCGCCGGCCTGTCCTGCCAAGGGCGCCGGCAGCGCTCACGCGCTGCTGGGCGACGACCATCACGACAACAGCCGCCGCATGCTGTGGGTGGTGGCGCTGACGCTGGTGACCATGGTGGTGGAGATTGGCGTCGGCTACTGGTCGGGCTCCATGGCCCTGCTGGCCGACGGCTGGCACATGGCCAGCCACGCCGTGGCACTGGGCGTTTCGGCCTTCGCCTACGGCTTCGCCAAGCGCCACGCCAGCAACCCGCGCTACAGCTTCGGCACCGGCAAGGTCGGCGACCTGGCCGCGTTCGCGAGCAGCCTCGGCCTGGGCGCGATGGGCCTGATCATGATCGTGGAATCGGTGGAGCGCCTGCGCGCGCCGGTCAGCGTCGCCTATGGCGAAGCCCTGCTGGTGGCCGTGCTGGGCCTGCTCGTGAACCTGGCCAGCGCCGCGCTGCTGCACGGCGGCAGCGGCCATACCCACGGCCACGGACATGAGCACGGTCATGGTCATGGACACGACGCCCACGACGATCACGATCACGATCACGATCACGATCACGATCACGGCAAAGGCGACCACGCCACGCACGCCGACCACAATCTGCGCTCGGCCTACCTGCATGTGCTGACCGATGCGCTGACCTCGATCATGGCCATCGTCGCGCTGCTGGCCGGGCTCTACCTGGGCTGGGGCTGGAGCGATCCGGTCATTGGCATCCTCGGCGGCCTCGTGATCGGCCACTGGGCCTGGGGCCTGGCGCGCAACACCGCCGCCGTGCTGCTCGACGCCAGCGTCGATCCCAAGCTCGCCGCCCGCGTGCAGCAGCGACTCGAAGCCGTGCACGCCCACGTCACCGACCTGCACCTGTGGCGGCTGGCACCGGGCAAGTTCGCGGTGATCGCCTCGGTCAGCGCGCACGAGCCGCTGACGCCGAGCCAGTACAAGGCGCAGCTGGCCGACCTGCCCGGCCTCGTGCACGTCACGGTCGAGGTCGAGCCCGCGCATTGAGCCTGGACCAGGCGTCGCCGGCCTTCATCGCCGCGCTGAGCGGCGCCGCGTTCCTGACCTCGACGCTGTCGGGTGTCGCCGGCCTGGGTGGCGGCACCGTGCTGATCGGCCTGTTCTACGCCCTTGGCCTGACGCCGATGGAGGCGATTCCGCTGTTCGCGGCCGTGCAGCTGGCGTCCAACGCTTCGCGCACCGTCGCCCACGCTCGCTACGTGCAATGGCAGGCCGCAGGCTGGTTCCTGCTGGCGTCGGTACCGGCCACCTTTGTGCTCGCGCCGATGGTGGAGCACATCGACGTGCACTGGACGCAGCTGCTGCTGGCGGTGCTGATCCTGCTGTCGCTGATGCCCTGGCGTGCGCCCGATACCGCGCCGGTGCCGGCTCCGCTGGTGTTCGGCTTCGCCGGCCTGCTCAACGGCTCGGCCGGATTGTTCGTCGGCGCCACGGGCCTGCTCGTGGGCCGGCTGTTCCTGCGGCCCGGCTGGCGCAAGGAAACCACCGTGGGAACCATGGCGCTCACGCAGATGCTGGGTCATCTGCTGCGCGTGCTGGCTTATGGCTTCGCGGGCTTTTCCGCGCTGGCACGGCCGCAGCTGCTGATTCCGCTCTGCGTCGCCGTGATCGCCGGCAGTTTCGCCGGTCGTCACCTGCAGTCGCGGCTCGACGAGCGCCAGTTCGCCGTGCTGTTCAAGAGCCTGCTCGTGCTGCTGTCGATCAAGCTGCTGTGGGACAGCGCCGCCGGCTTGCTGAACGGCTGATCGCGCCGCCCCCGCGCGGTGCTATGGTGAAGCCACATAGACCGAGCGCGAGGAGCAGCAAGGCGATGAACACCTTCACCACCCAAACCCTCATCAGTGCGGCCGAAGTGCAGAAGCTGATTCGCGTCGGCCTGCCCGTCACCGACGATCAGGGGCTCGAAGTCACGGCGGTTTCGCACGATGCCGCCAGCGTGCGCATTCCGTATCACCCGCGCCAGCTGCGCCCGGGCGATTCGATGTCGGGGCCGGTGCTGATGGCCGCCGCCGACGCCGCCATGTACGCGCTGCTGCTGGCACTGGGCGCCGACCAGAACGAGATGGCGCTGACCAGCCAGTTCAACTGTCATTTCCTGGCCCGCGCACTGCCTGGCGACGTCATCGCCGATGCCCGCGTGCTGCGCCAGGGCCGCCGCATGGCGGTGCTGCAGGTCGAAGTGCGCACCACCGCGCGCGACGATCTGGCCGCGCTGGTCACGGGCACTTACGTCTTGCCCTGAGCGCCGATCCGGCCCGGCTTCGATGGGCCTGACGTCCAGCGCCAGCCTCCGCTGCAACAGTAGCTTCGCGATGCGCTGCGCGGCCAGGGCCTTGTGTCGCTGCGGTGTCGCCCTGCACGCGAGCTGGACAGCGCTTCGGCAGGGGTAAATCCAGCTCAAGTCCCGGGGGCGATGGCCGATCTGGGGGTTAACCCTCTTTTTGACTCGACGAGGGCTCCACAGCATCGCCCCGCCACGAGTGCAGGATGCGCTCGATTCGCCATCGCGCGTCCCGGATCGGTCAGGGTCCATCCGCGCATCTTGGAAGCACCCAGGTCCCCGATGAAATCCAAAGCTTTGCGTCAGCGCGCCCGCGCGCGTGTTGTGCTGGCCGGTCTCTGCGCCTTGCAGGCCGGCACTGTGGAAGCCGCCGCCAGCCGGCTCTACAACGTCGATGTCTATCGCAGCGAATTGCCGCAGCAGGCCGTGACCGCCAAGGCCGCCGTCGACGGCGTGCTGCCCTCGCAGTTCGACGGCCGCATGGGCAAGACCACCTTTTTGTGGGCCGATGCCTCGCAGGCCAGCGCCGCCGTCGGCGCGCTGAAGGCCGACACCCTCATCGAAGCGCAGGCGCGCCAGTACCTGCGCGACAACGCAGCCGCCCTGCACCTGACCGAGGCGATGATCGCCGAGGCCGCCGCCAGCGACGGCCACTACAACGGCGCCGGCGCGGCCGTGGTGCGCTTTGCCCAGCGCGTCAACGGCATGGACGTGTTCAACCGCAGCCTCAACGTGATGATCGACCGCAGCGGTCGCCTGGTCGCCATCTCGGGCTACTTCGCCACCGACTACGGCAGCACCCCGGCCCCGAGCTTTGCGCGCACGGCGGCGCAGTCGGTGGTGTCGGCCTGGCAGCGCCTGGGCGGCGGCAGCTTCGCCACCGCGCTGCTCGGTAGCGCCCGCACCGAAGGCGCCTATCAGTGGTTCCAGATTCCCGCGCTGATCGGCAACCAGACCATGTCACGCGCGCCGCGCGTGAAGCCGGTGTACTACGCGCACGTCGGTCGTCTGGAGCCGGCCTACTACGTGGAGATCTTCGGCGCCTCGTCGGCGGCCGGTGACATCGCCTATTCGCAGGTGGTGTCGGGCTCCACGGGCTCGCTGTTGTTCCGCAAGAACCTGTCGGCCGACGTCGCCTACAACTACCGCGTGTTCGCCGATGCCAGCGGCGATCATGCGCCCTACGATTCGCCGCTGGGCAACGGCTACGCGCCGTTTCCGGGCACCGATCCTTTCGTGCAGCCGGCGCGCGTGAGCGCGGCCTCGCGCATCGTCTCGATCGACCACGGCCCGATCGCCAACGCCGATCCCTGGATCGCCGCATCAGGTGAAACCGAAACCACCGCCAACGCCACCGACGCCTACATCGACTCCGGCATCGGCGTGTTCCTGCCGCTGGTGCTGCCGGTGGCGACGCCGGGCGACGGCTACGTGCCGGGCACGGGCGACTCGCGCGCCACCGCCACCAGCACCGACACCTTCGACTACGCCATCGCCGGCGACGACGATCCCTCGGCCGAAACCGCGCAGCACGCCGCCAACGTCAACCTGTTCTACGTCAACAACTGGTTGCACGACGCCTGGTACGACCACGGCTTCGACGAAGTGGCCGGCAACGCGCAGACCTCGAACTTCGAGCGTGGCGGCGTCGAAGGCGACGCCATCAAGGCCGAAGGCCAGGACGCCTCGGGCCGCAACAACGCCAACATGGCCACGCCGGGCGACGGCAGCTCGCCGCGCATGCAGATGTACCTGTTCGATGGCGCCATCGCCGGTGAAGTGCGCGTGACCGAGCCGGCCAGCATCGGCGCCATCAAGTTCAACGGCGCCAGCTTCGGCCCCAAAACCTTCGACGTCGAAGGCGAGGCCGCCGTGGCCAACGATCTGTTCGCGCCCGAAACCGACGGCTGCACGGGCCTGTCGACGCCGGCCGACCCGCTGCTGGGCCTGTCGCTGCCGGTGCCGAACCTGATCCCCGATCCGAACCTGATCGGCAAGATCGCCATCATCGACCGCGGCAACTGCAACTTCACCAACAAGGCGCAGTTCGCCAGCGTGTCGGGCGCCATCGCGCTCGTGGTGGTCAACAACGGCGACGGCGACCCGACCTCGATGGGCAACGCCGACGTGCCGCTGGACATCGTCAGCACCGACGAGCTCTACCAGATTCCGTCGATCATGATCCGCAAGGACGACGGCGACGCCCTGAAGGCCGCCATCGCCGCCGGCCAGCCGGTGACGATGACGCTGCGCCGCGATGCCTCGATCGACCGCGACGGCACGCTCGACAACCAGGTCATCGCGCACGAGTACTTCCACTACGTGAGCAATCGCCTGGTCGAAGACGGCTCGGGCCTGTCCAACAACCAGGGCGGCAGCATGGGCGAAGGCTGGAGCGACGTCGCCGCGCTGATCCTGAGCGTGCGTCCCGAAGACAAGAGCGTGAGCGGCAACACCCGCTGGCAGGGCGCCTACGGCATGGGTCACTACGTCACCGGCGACGCCTACTTCGGCATTCGTCGCACGCCGTACTCCACCGACTTCGCCAAGAACCCGCTGACCTTCAAGCACATCGAAGCCGGCGTGGCACTGCCGGCCGAGCGCGCGCCGATCGCCTACGGCACCGACGGCTCCAGCAACGCCGAAGTGCATGCGGCCGGTGAGGTCTGGGCCAATGCGGTGTGGCAGTGCTACGCGGGCATGCTCAACAACCCCGACCGCACGTTTGCCGACGCACGCAGCCACATGATGGATTACATCATCGCGGGCCTGAAGATGACGCCGGCTTCGCCCACCTTCACCGAAGCGCGCGACGGCATCCTCGCCGCCGCGATGGCCGCCAACGAAGCCGACTACCTGCGCTGCGCCCACGGCTTCGCCGTGCGCGGCATGGGCAAGAACGCCGTCTCGCCCGACCGCGACAGCGACGATCACGTCGGCGTGGTGGAGGACTTCACCGAGTTCGGCGTGGTGCCCAACGATGAGCCCAGCACCGGTGGTGGCGGTGGCTCCGGCGGCGGCGGTTCGGGTGGTGGGTCCGGCAGCTCGGGCGGTGGTGGCGGTGCGCTGGGTGGCTTGCTGCTGATGCCGATGATGCTGGCTGCGATGCTGCGGCGCCGGCGCATGTAAAAGTCGCAAGCGTCGTTGGTGTTGAGAAGGCGCCGGACCGGAAGGTTCGGCGCCTTTGCTTTTGAGGGCTTAGGAAACTGGCAAATCTCGGCGCGCTGATTGCGTTGGCGTTGTGTGAGGCTGCTTCGTGCCAGAAGCGGTCATCCGCTCCAAGTACGCGATCATCCATGACCGGCGCCTACGAAACCCGTCGCTGTAGAATTCTACGTGCCACCTTCCCTCTGTTTAGGGGTGCTCGTGGATTATCAGATTTTTTCGTCGAGCTTCACGGGTCTTACCCATATCGCTACGATTGCGGCTATTAGTTGACGTTAGTTTTGCCTAAGGGCACGCCACCCACGGTGGTTACTGAAATTGGGGATACCTTACTCGGAGTGTCTTTGCGCATTGACCTTACATCGCTTGCAGACGCCCTCCCGCTTATCACAACGTGGCGGGCTTCACTGCGCATAGACGAACCACGACAGATACTCAGGTCGTCGATCGTCTTTGCTCCCTGCTATGTTCTCCCCGAACACACTGCGCACTACCAACTTCGGCAAATTATCGCAGATCACTTCGAGGTACACCCTGCGAACGTAGTCGTGGCTGGTTCCGCGAAGCTTGGGTTTAGCATTGCCCCGTCAAAGCGCTATAACCCTTTTGGCGACAAGTCGGACCTAGACGTCGCTGTCGTCGACGACGCCTTATTTGCGCGGATTTGGTGGGAGATCCATGAGAATACGCGGCAGGAATTCTACTGGCCGCAGAAGGGGGAATTCTCTAAATACCTCATGCGCGGCTGGATACGGCCTGACAAATTCCCCGCAATTCAAGCGCCAACCACCAGCGGGTGGTGGGCTTTCTTCAAAAAGCTTTCCAAGGAAGTAGGCATTCCCGTTAGGGGTGCTGCTTACAAGGACTGGCGCTTTTTTGAGAGCTACCACATCGGTGCAATTGCGGCGGCTCAGGAAATTGAGCGCTCCCCCCAATAAGGCAGGCCCAATGACTTTCGAACTTCGAACCAATGCGACGAACCGAAGAATCCGCGAGCTGATCAGCGCAGTTCGAAGCGGAGCTTTACTGGCTCGTCCAGACTTTCAGCGGCGCTTGGTGTGGACAAACAAGGACAAAAGCGCATTTATCAAAACCATCCTTGACGGCTTTCCCTTTCCTGAAATCTATGTATGCGCTGGCGAAGTGAACCCTATAACTGCCGAAGGCACAGAATGGTTGGTTGATGGCCAGCAGCGCGTTTCTACCATTGTTGCGTATTTTGGAGCGGACCCCGCACTCAAGCTCAGCGCCGGAATACCGCCATATTCGAAGCTTGGAGAAAGGCAGAAGAGCTTTTTGGAGTACACCGTAGTGGTACGTGATTTGGGCTCTGTCCCGATTGACTTCGTGAAGGATGTATTCCAACGCATCAACAGTACGAAGTACGGCCTCAATGCAATGGAACTGGCGAATGCTCGGTATGACGGTGCCATCAAAAAGGCGGCCGAGAAGCTAGCAGAGCACCACTTTTACAGCGACCATTCCGTGTTCGCGGCATCCGACATCCGCAGAATGGGTGACGTCTCGTTTCAACTGACTCTGCTGATCACTATGGAGCAAGGCTATTTCGATGACACGGATGACCATGAAGCATTCCTCGAGAAATACAATGATGAGTATCCACAGGCCCCCCAAAACATTGAACGCCTGGAGACTGTCTTCGCTTTTATCGAGAGGATGAGCTTGCCAACTGACTCAAGGTTTTGGAAGAAAGCTGATCTATTTACGCTTCTAGTTGAGCTTGATTCCGCGCTCCACAATAGGTTCGATGACATCACCCCTGTCAAAGTCAGCTTGCAGCTTTTGATGTTCGAGACCCAGCTTGAAAATCACGGCAAGCACGCAGACGTAAGTGATAGTCCTCTATCGAAAGAGGTAGTTGCGAATTACAGCTCGGCGGCGGCGCAAGGGAGCAACCACCGCAAGAATCGAATTACTCGAGGGCGCGCGATTGGAGATCTGCTACAGAATGCTGCGCATGCATCAATTAATGACCTGATCTAACAAGTCCCACACGAGAAAATAGGCGGCGCCTCCGGGCTAGTGGACACTGAAATTGCACCAGCCGCCAATTCACTTGGATATCTATGGAAGTCAATATCGAAATGTCCGCTTCGGGCTGCGAGGGCTGCGCGAGCGCGTCGGCCTCGCGGGCGGAACGGTCACCGCGGGGCCACGCCAGCCGCACGGCTGGTCCGTCGCCGCCCACCTTCCCCGACAGGAGTACAGCGCGTGAGCATGCCCCCTCCCCCGAGGCGGAATCGTCCGAAATCCCGACGGAAACCCCGAACACCGCGTCCGCCCAGACCGATTCCGAGTCCGCCGAGGACGAGTCGGACGACGCCAACGACGAAGAAAAAGAAGAACACGAGGACCATACA
>JALRLM010000264.1 GCA_023254435.1 Hydrocarboniphaga sp. | reverse complement strand
GCCATAGGCGGCGAAGCGGCGCGCGGTGTCGTCGGTGAACCAGCCCTCGACGCCGCCGTCGATGGAGATGCCGTTGTCGTCGTAGAGCGCGACGAGCTTGGCCAGCCGCAGTGTGCCCGCCAGCGAGCAGACTTCGTGGCTGATGCCTTCCATGAGGCAGCCGTCGCCCAGGAACACGTAGGTGTGATGATCGACGATGGGATGATCGGGACGATTGAACTCGGCCGCCAGCAGCTTCTCGGCCAGCGCCATGCCGACGGCATTGGCCAGGCCCTGGCCGAGCGGCCCCGTGGTCGTCTCGACGCCCGGCGTGACGCCCACCTCGGGGTGGCCTGGCGTCTTCGAGTGCAGCTGGCGAAAGCGCATGAGCTCGCTCATCGGCAGCTCGTAGCCGGTCAGGTGCAGCAGGCCGTAGAGCAGCATCGAGGCATGGCCGTTGGACAGCACGAAGCGGTCGCGATCGGGCCAGTGCGGATCGGCCGGATCGTGCTTGAGATGGCGATTCCACAGCACTTCGGCCATATCGGCCATGCCCATCGGTGCGCCGGGGTGTCCCGACTTGGCGCGCTCCACCGCATCGACGGCGAGCATGCGCAGCGCGTCGGCCATGCGCCGGTGCAGATCCTGTTCCGGATTCATGTTCGTCTCCTGCTACAGGCGGCGCTTCTGATCCATGAGGCGCAGGATCATCGGCGTGAAGATCAGCTGCATCGCCAGGCCCATCTTTCCGCCGGGAACCAGGATGGTGTTGGGCCGCGTCATCATCGAGCCGTGCAGCATTGCGATCAGGTACGGAAAGTCGATGCCCTTGGGGTTGGTGAAGCGGATCACCACCATGCTTTCGTCGGCGGTGGGGATGTCACGCGCGATGAACGGGTTGGAGGTGTCCACGGTCGGCACGCGCTGAAAGTTCACGTGCGTGCGCGAGAACTGCGGCACGATGTGCGTGACGTAGTCGGGCATGCGGCGCAGGATGGTCTCGACCACGGCTTCCTGCGAATAGCCGCGCAGGTTCTGGTCGCGATGCAGCTTCTGTATCCACTCCAGGTTGATGATCGGCACCACGCCGATCAGCAGGTCCGGATGGCGAGCGATGTCGACGCCGTCGTACCGGGCGGCGCCGTGCAGGCCCTCGTAGAACAACAGGTCGGAGCTGTCGGGATCGATCTCGCGCCAGGGCGTGAAGGTGCCGGGGTCCTGCTGGTAGTGCGCGGCTTCTTCCTCGTCGTGCAGGTAGTTGCGCACGCTGCCGCTGCCGTTCTCGCTGTAGCGCGCGAACAGATCCTGCAGTTCCGGCAGCAGATTGGCTTCGGGGCCGAAGTGGCTGAAGTGCGTGTTCTGAGCGGCATCGGCCTCCTTCATCGCCGCCCGCATGGCCTTGCGGTCGTAACGATGAAAGGCATCGCCTTCGACGATCTGGGCGCGGATCTTCTCGCGGCGGAAGATGTGCTTGAAGCTGTGCAGTACCGTGGTGGTGCCCGCGCCCGACGAGCCGGTGACCGCAATGATCGGATGCTTTTTCGACATGGTCCTGG
>JALRLM010000041.1 GCA_023254435.1 Hydrocarboniphaga sp. | reverse complement strand
CAGCCCGCGCGCACCGGCCTGCGCGGCGCAGAACAGGCCGGCGGCGCCGCCGCCGATGATCACCGCATCGAAGTCCATCAGGGTTCCGATGAGCTCTGCGCGACGTGCCCCGGAATGCTCGCTCGACCCGTGCGCAGCCAGCCGGCCCAGTCGGCGCGACCGTTGCGCTCGGCCTGCGCTGCCGCGGCCTGGAAGTCGTAGTCGGTGGCGCGCAGCTGCGCACTCCAGCCGCGTTCGCCGCGTTCGCCGCGTTCGATCAGCGCCCAGCGTGCCTGCGGCGAGCGCGTCTGCATGCGATGCGCGACAGGCAGATCGTCGTCGTAGGCGGGCAGGCCGACGCTGCCTGGATTCACCACGAGCCGGCCGTCGGTGAGCCGCAGCGCACGCGGCGTGTGGGTGTGTCCGCAGACCACCACGCGTTCTCCGCGATGGCCCAGCAGCGCGGTGATCGCGGCGTCGTCGCGCAGCTGGGCGTCACCGCTGGCGATGTCTTCGAGCAGATAGACCAGATCGCTGTCGGGCGTGCCGTGGCAGGCGTAGACCTCGCCGTGCAGCTGCGTGGCGGGCAGGGCGCGCAGCCAGTCGATCGGCGCGCGGCCCAGCTCGGCCAGATCGAAGCGCAGCGTGGCGTTGGCGACGACGCGCTCGGGCGTGGCCTCGAACAGGTCGCGATCCTGGTTGCCGCGAATCGTGACGGCGTTCAGCGGCTGCAGCAGCTCCCAGCTGCGGCGCGGCCACAACGGACCGTAGAAGATGTCGCCGAGATTCCAGATCGCATCGACGGGCTCGCGCGCGATCTCGCGCAGCACCGCTTCGAGTGCCAGCGCGTTGCCGTGGATGTCGGAGATCAGCGCGATGCGCATCGGACTCAGCCGGTCGCGCGATCGCTCACGTAGGGATTGCTCTGTCGTTCGCGGCCGAAGGTCGACAGCGGGCCGTGGCCCGGAATGAAGGTGATGTCATCGCCGAGCGGAAACAGCTTGTCGCGGATCGAGCGGATCAGGTCGCCATGGTTGCCGCGCGGAAAGTCGGTGCGGCCGATGGAGTTCTGGAACAGCACGTCGCCGACGAATGCGGCCTTGGACGGCACGTGATGGAACACGACATGCCCCGGCGTGTGGCCCGGGCAGTGGATGACGTCGAGCGTCAGGCCGCCGACGGTCACGGTGTCGCCATCCTTGAGCCAGCGCGTGGGCGTGAAGCTGCGCAGCGGCGGAAAACCGTAGCGCTTGCCGGCTTCGGGCATGCCCTCGATCCAGAATTCGTCGTCCTGGTGCGGGCCCTCGATGGGCAGGCCGAGCTGGTCGGCCAGATCGGCGACGCCGCCGGCATGATCGAGATGGCCGTGCGTGACGAGCAGCTTTTCGATCGTGACGCCGTGGTGCCTGGCACGCTCGAGCAGGCGCTCGGTTTCGCCGCCCGCATCGACGAGCGCCCCGCGCAGGGTGCTGGAATCCCAGATCAGCGAGCAGTTCTGGGCGAAGGGCGTGACGGGAATGATTTCGCAGCGGAGCGTGGCGGACATGGCAGCGGCGGACAGCGGGCGAGCGGCCAGCATAGCCGATGCGCCCGCCGCGCCGTCGTTCAGCCGCCGCTGGCGCTGCCCAGCAGGCGACTCAGGAATTCACCGTCCGACCAGCTGTCGGTCTCGGTCTCCAGCGCGGCGAAGCGCACCACGACCAGACGCTGCGAGGGCAACAGATACAGGCGCTGGTGGCCGACGCCGGCGGCCATGACCATGTCCTCGGGCGCACCGGGCGCCACATAGCCGTCGACAGGCTGGCCGTCGACCGGAATCTGGTCGACGCTGGGGTCGTAGCTGCCTTCGACCGGACGGTTGAGCCACCAGGTGATGCCGTAGCCCAGGTAGGCCTCGTTGCGATAGTGCAGGCAGTCGTCGACGCCATCGGCCGGCAGGATGCGCTGCGTCTGCCAGCTGCCGCCCTGCAGCATCATCTGGCCGTAGCGCGCCCAGGCCTCGGCCGTCATCGACGCCCCGCCGGCCATCTGTGGCTTGTCGTTGGCGTCGCGCTGCCATTCGTCGCCGCTCAGGCCGATGGGTTCGAAGACCTTGTCCTGCAGGTAGGCGACCGGATCGGTGCCGCCGCTGCGGCGCTCGAACATCAGCGCAAAGGCCTGGAAGGCGAGTGGGTCGTAAATGAAGGCGCTGCCCGGCGCGAAGTTGGCCGGATCGTCGAGCGCGAGTTGATAGGTGTCTTGCTCGGCCACGTCGATGGGCGAGTAGTCCGGGTTGGTCGACAGGCCGCCCTGCAGGCTCAGCAGCTGGCGCACCGTCATGCGCGACTTGTTGGGATCGCTCTGCCACTCGGTCAGCACGCTGGACACGTTCTGGTCGCGCGTGAGGTACCCGTCCTGCTCGGCGGCCAGCATGAAGGCGCAGGAGAAGCTCTTGGTGCCGCTGGCCAGCACGTGCGACTGGGCGCGCCGGTGGCCGTTTGAGTAGCGCTCGAACACGATCTGGCCGTCGCGCACCACGACCACCGCATGCCCGCCGATGGTGTCGGAGTAATCGGCCGCGGCGTTGTAGGCGTCGCGCTCGGCGGCCGTGTTGATCAGTCGCGGCGTGTGCACGGTGACGGCGCTGGACGATTCGGAGACATCGCCATCGGCATCGACGGCCTGCACCGTCAGCGAGTAATCGGTGTCGGCCTGCAGGCCGGACACGCGCACGCCCGTGGCCGGCGCGGTGACGCTGGTGCTGACATCGGCCTGGCCGCTCGCACGCGCGGTGACGATGTAGCGTGCGGCGTTCTCGACGGCGGTCCAGCCCGTGTCGGTGGCGGTTATCGCGGGATTCGCGTAGACGCCGGCGGGGGCATCGAGGCGCCCGTCGTAGCCATCGTCGCCGCTGCTGGAGCAGGCGGACACCGCCAGCGTGGTCAACAGGGCGAGGTGCAGCGAAAGCCGCGGTGTGGCGGCCAAAAGACGGGCAGGCATGAACAGGCAGGTTCCGATGGAGGCGCGACCCGGTGTCGCGCCCGATCGGGCGAACCTAGAAAGCCGCAGCTTGCGCGCAGCTTAAGGCTGCGCGGCGGCCTGCGCGATGCGCGCGGCTGGTGCGGGCGCAGGGGCTCAGTTCGCCGCCACCGCCGCGGGCTTGACCGCGGCGGCCTTGGCAGCGGCCTTC
>JALRLM010000032.1 GCA_023254435.1 Hydrocarboniphaga sp. | reverse complement strand
TGGCATCCCGTTCCTGGCTGGCTTTCTGACACGCCGCATCCTGCTCAAAGCCAAGGGCGCGACATGGTACGAGCAGAGATTCCTGCCAAAGATCGGGCCGCTGACGTTGATCGCACTACTGTTCACCATCGTGGCGATGTTCAGCCTAAAGGGCGATCAGCTGGTCGCGCTGCCGATGGATGCGTTACGCATCGCGCTTCCGCTGGCGATCTACTTCCTGATCATGTTTGCGATCAGCTTCGCGATGGGGCGAATGATCGAAGCCGACTATCCACGAACCACTGCCATCGCGTTCACTGCGGCGAGCAACAATTTCGAGCTGGCGATTGCCGTTGCCATCGCCAGCTTTGGCTTGGCTTCACCGGTTGCCTTCGCGACGGTGATCGGGCCTCTCGTTGAAGTGCCGGTGCTGCTGGCCCTGGTCCATGTCGCGCTGTGGTTGAAGCGCACCCGTTACTCCGAAAAGGCTGTCGCTTGAACAATGACCACTGACATCGTGATCTATCACAACCCCGCATGCGGCACATCGCGGAATACCTTGGCCATGATCCGCAATGCCGGGATCGAGCCCCACGTCATCGAATACCTCAAGACGCCGCCGGTTCGGCCGCTGCTGGAATCCCTGATCGAACGAATGGGCATCAGTCCACGCGAATTGCTGCGAGCCAAAGAAAGCGAGGTCGCAACATTGGGCTTGAATGATCCCAGTGTTTCGGACGAGCAGTTGCTTGACGCGATGATGATTCACCCCATTCTGATCAACCGGCCTATCGTGGTGTCGCCGCTGGGTGTTCGGCTCTGTCGCCCTTCCGAACGGGTGCTGGACCTGCTACCGGCCGAACAACGCGGCGCTTTCACGAAAGAAGATGGCGAACGCGTCATCGACGAAACCGGAAAGCGTGTCGTTGCGAGCAAGTCGATATGACGCGCGTTCGTGACCTTTCAGACCCGGACCATCTGCCAGCACTGGACAAGACCTTTGCTCATCGCCGTCCGGCGATTGGTCTTGGCCAAACCGAACCGCCGCCTCGCATTCTGTTGCTGTACGGATCGCTTCGGCAGCGCTCGTTCTCCCGCTTGGCTACGGAAGAAGCGGCGCGACTGTTGAAATTCTTCGGGGCAGAGGTCCGCATCTTTGATCCGTCCGATCTTCCTCTCCCGGATCAGGTTGCTGGAGACGATCACCCAGCCGTCAAGGAACTGCGGCAGCTGTCGATGTGGTCGGAAGGACAGGTTTGGTGCAGCCCCGAGCGGCACGGACAGATCACTGGCCTAATGAAAGCTCAGATCGATCATCTCCCGCTCAACATGGGCGGCATGCGTCCCACGCAAGGACGCACGCTGGCAGTGATGCAGGTGTCGGGCGGCTCGCAGTCCTTCAACGCCGTCAACACGCTGCGGCTCCTGGGGCGTTGGATGCGGATGTTCACTATCCCCAACCAATCCAGCGTCGCCAAGGCGTTCGAGGAATTCGACGCTGCGGGCCGCATGCGTCCCTCGGCTTACTACGATCGGATTGTCGACGTGATGGAAGAGCTTGTTCGGATGACGGTGCTGCTGCGGCCACACACATCCCAGCTCGTCGATCGGTATTCGGAGCGGAAGGAAGATGGACGCCCGATTGATCAGACGACGGACCTGTCGTCTATTGCGACAGCTCGCCAGTAGCGTCCCTGCACGCGGGCAATCGAGATGATCTAAGCTGGCCCCATGCCGAAGTTGGTCAAAGCCCTGCTGCTGATTCTGGTGGTCCTCGTCGAGGGCCTGGGCAGCGCGCTGTCGATGGCACCCACGATAGCCATGCCCGAGCAGACGGCAGTGAAGGCTATGCCGTGCCATGACCCCGTTTCGATGCCGGCCAAGATGCCGTGCTGCGACGATCAAAAGAGCGACTGCCACTGCGATCCGAATTGCTTTGGCGTGTTGACGGCCCTGGCTCCGCCGATCTCGGCGATCGACGGGTTTGTCGTTTCTCGTTTCGAGAAAATCCCGACCGTCGCGGCTTTGCCACCGGCACGTCCCGATCGATTGCTAAGGCCCCCTGCCGTCCTCCTGAGTTGAGCTGTTGCGCCGCCTCGCGGCGGCGCCTTCCAATTCAATTAGGAGGACACCATGTCCACGTTTCGCGTGTGGGGCTTGTCGGCTTGCTTGCTGACCGCTCCTGCTTTTGCCAAACCCATCGCTTATCAAGGCGGTACGGCTTTGATGGGGGAATACGGCGCCGGCACCATGACGGAAGCACAGGCGTTCTACGCCCCCAGCTATCGCTGGTCTGCTGGCGTCGGCCATCTTCGGCTCGATGCCGACGATGGCGATTTCTCAAGAGACATCACCTATCTACGCGGCAACCTGCTGCTGCATCGCTGGAACCTTCCTCGCGCCCAAGCGAATGTTTTCGGTTGGGGCGGCGTCGGCAGTGCCGACAGTAGCGACACGACGGGTCGGAAATTCGCCTGGAACGCGGGTGGTCAGATCGACTACGAAACCCTGCGCTTCTATTCCTCGCTGAGGACGGACTGGCAGTACGCCAAAGACGGGTTCTCGCACCGCATCGATACCGTCCAACTCGGCTGGGCGCCTTATCCCCATGACTGGGATCGGCTGGCGACCTGGCTGCTTGTGCAGGCTCGCGACTACACCGGCGGTCTCTATGACGGCGTCGAACCGGCGGCGTTGGTTCGCCTGTTCAAGAACGGACGCACAACCGCTTTCTGGATTGAGGCTGGCGTGACGATCGATGGCCGCCTCCAGTCCATGTTCATGATCAATTTTTAGGAGCTTCCCATGACTCGCTTTCTAATCACCGCATTACTTTCGGCCGTACTGAGCTTTGCTGCATGGGCAAACGACGCACCTCGCACCATCGAGATGAAAGTTGACGGGCTGGTGTGTGCCTTCTGCGCCCAAGGAATCTCGAAAAAACTCGGGAAGATGGACGCGACATCCGACGTACTCGTAAACCTCGAAAATGGACTGGTCGCTGTCTCGCTGAAGCCCGGCAAAGATGTGAAGGATGAAGACCTCCGCAGCACGCTGACGGATGCCGGCTACACGCTCCAGTCCATCGAGCGGACATCCGAGACGTTTGAAGAAATCCGCACTCGCCTCAAGAGCAAGCCATGACGGATCAACTTCATCCCGACTTACGCGGCGGCCTCTGGAGTGCTCTGCTGTCGATCGCCACCAGCAGCTCGACGTTGATCTGCTGTGCGCTACCTGCGTTGTTGGTTGCAATCGGTGCAGGCGCCACGCTGGCGGGGCTGGTTACCGCCGTACCGCAATTGATCTGGCTCTCGACACACAAGGCCCTCGTGTTCGGTAGTGCCGGTGTCATGCTCGCGGTAGCCGGTTGGCTGCAGTATCGCGCTCGTCTCGCGCCTTGCCCGGCAGATGCGAGGCTTGCTGCCGCTTGCATGCGGGCTCGTCGGGCTAGTCTGGGCGTTTACTTGGTCTCGCTGGCGATCTTCGGACTCGGAGTGTTCTTCGCGTTCGTGCTGCCCGGCTTTGGCTGATCTGCCCTGGAAGCAACGCTGCCCGACCGAATGTCGGTTGGGCAGCGGTATCGTCGGGGCTGTGATTCGAAGCCAGATCAACGCTTAGGTGGGGGGCGCTTTATCCAGCGACTGGTTAACCCTTTTATCTCGTCATCGAGATAGCGAATGTAGTCACCCAGCGCCGATTTTTGCTGATCGTCAGGGGCAGTGATGAGGTCGAGGCGTCGTTGCCACTCGCTTCTTGACGCTTTGAGAATGGAAAGAACGCGCAGTGGCCCGTCATTTCTTGTGCCTCGCAGCCTTTGAAAGTTGGTTCCGATCATCACATATGGACGACGAGCGACATCGTCGCCCCAAATGTCGTTCTGCGATCGCCAGAGCGCAACCTCCAGGGGCTTGCCGAAATGAGGTCCAAGAACCTTCTCTCCGAGCACTTGCGCCTCGGAGTCGCGAACGCTCCACAGTGTTCCGATGTAGCAACGAGCGCCGGCAAAGGTGAACGCAAGCGCAAGCTCGTGCCATGACACGCAAGCATTGTTGAACACAATCGGGGTGCGCTCGTTTGCGAGTGATCGTGGGTGGCAGATGTATGAGCCATCCGCCATCTTCAACGCCGCAGACCCGACGACTCGCCGCACCGTCTCCACATGAACAGGCTCTAGCTCTTGGCGCGATATCAGCTCACTGAATTCGAGCTTCACTGAGCCGATATGGTCAGAGTGTGCCGACGGATCCGTGATATCCACGCCGTCCAAGGCTACGAATCGAATGTGCTCCATGACTTCGACTCGATCACTGTCGTCCGACCATGAGATTCCAGCGGCAACATCGACTACCAACGTACGCTGCCTACCGCTGCGATCCTTGAACTCATAGGTACGCCGCCAACCTCTGTCGTCTCCGCAGTGAGTCGAGATCAACAAAAAGTCGTAGGGATACAGCTCGATTGTCCGAGCTACCTGTCGAACACTGGCGTTGCGGTCTGCGAGCATCTTGGTAAATACGCCGCTGCCGCACAGCGATTTAATCGCAACATCGACTTCCGTGGCGAGAACTTGCCCAGGATCGACTACGGCGGCGACTTTGATTCCTGGTGTCGTTGCCTGCTCAGCAAGTAAGCCATGCAAGACGCAAATGCCAACGTCTGGAGATAGAAAGATATGCGTGGAAGGACGTTCCGGAAACGCATAACCCCACGGGACTCTACTCGTAAAGAAGGTCGCCGAATCGTAATCAGCTTGCGACACACCTCCTGCCATCTCCCGTAGCTCACCCCGAAGCTCCTCCAGAACTTCACCCATAGGGCGATCTCGGACCTCAGTCGCGCTGTAAAAGCGCTCCAACAGCTTTTCTCCCAACCTGCGTTCCACCGCCGGTATCAGGATGAGGCCTGCGTCGAGCGCGTGCGCGTAGTTCGCCGCGACCACCTGAGCGTGCAAGTCGCCTTCTTCGCAGACGACCAAATGGCCCGACACACTTGGAACAGACGCCGCCTCGGACACGCCGTCGAACTGGATGCGCGCATTCAGACGCAGCGCTCGCAAAAGGCCGAGGGCCAGGTGTTCCTTGCCCCATTGGAAGACAGCCTGTTTTCGAGCTCCCGGCAGTGCCCTGTCGATTTGAGAGCCGTCCGCGATGCGGACAATTTGTCCGCTGGGAATGCCTCTCGAAAGAACCGTATCGACGTGAGGGTCAAGCCCAGCGTAGACCACAGTTTTTACCTGCATCCTGGCCAGTGCGTTCCGGCGCCGAGTCGCAGGAGATTCAACTTGAGGCCAGTGCAAGCGGGGGCTGTCCAAAACCGGAAAGTACGTGCACTTTTTGGCCAGTGCCGAAGAGATTTCGGCCAGCAGATAAGGGTCATCTCCGATGGCGGCGCAGGAGGAGATCGACGGACACTTCATCGTAGTTGCATCCTCGTCCTGGGAGCGATCCCGCTGATCTCGGCCGTGAAGGTGTTTCGCCAAAACCGCTGAACACTACAACTCTGCCACGAACCTGAAGGCGACCCGCAATGTGACAGCGGCGGTGGTCACGCTCCGGCGCGGCGACGCTTTGACGGCGAGTGCAATCCGATGTGGCCAGCGGTCGATGCCGCAGGAACGACCGTTGAATTCAGGTCGCCCAGGATTGCGCACTCTCCAGCAGGTCGAGCGCTGTCGCAGCGGCGCCGCAATGCCTGGAGATGCGATTCGAGTTTTCGTAGCTCTGCGATTTTCTCTTGCACATGATCGATGTGCTCGTCGATCAGTCGATTGACGCCTCCGCATTCCTCTTCCGGCGCATCGCGCAGCCGCAGCAGTTCGCGAATCTCATCCAGCGTCATGTCCAAGGATCGGCAGTTACGGATGAAGGCCAAGCGATCCAACTGGGCCGAGTCGTAGACCCGGTAATTGCCTTCGGTTCGACGAGGAGGCGGCAGCAACCGCTCCTTCTCGTAGTAACGGATGGTCTCGACCGGCACTTTCAGCCGTTCGGACAGGTCGCCGATCTTGATCGCGAGTTCGGACATGGGGCCTCCGGCAGGAACACTTGACCCTGAAGTTACTACAGGGTGTGTACTGGCGCCATTCGCTGTTCCAGACGAGATGACCATGGCCGGAAACTGCTGCGCTTCGAGCACCTGCTCCTCCACACAGGCGATCCCGCCCAGCTATCGTCGCGCGCTGTGGATCGCCCTGGCGGTGAACCTCGCGATGTTCGGTGTCGAGCTATCGGCCGGCTGGGGAGCGGATTCGGCCTCGCTGATGGCTGACGCCGTCGATTTCTTCGGCGATGCCGCCAACTACGCCGTTTCCTTGCTCGTGCTTTCGCTGGGCCTGGTGGCTCGTGCGCGCACCGCGTTGCTCAAAGGGCTGACCATGGCTGGCTACGGCCTTTACGTGCTCGGCCAAGCCGCCTGGAACGGCTGGATCGGCGCCGTCCCGCATGCCGAAACCATGGGCGTGATCGGTGTCATCGCGCTGGTCGCCAACCTCGGCGTGGCGGTGCTGCTCTACGCCTACCGCAGCGGCGACGCCAACATGCGCTCGGTCTGGCTGTGCTCGCGCAACGACGCCATCGGCAACCTGGCCGTCCTGCTGGCTGCCGTGGGCGTTTTCGGCACCGGCACGGCCTGGCCTGATCTGATCGTCGCTGTCGGTATGGCGATGCTCGGCTTGAGCGCGGCTTGGCAGGTGATCGGCCAGGCACGCCGCGAGCTGGCGACGGTCGAGCCGCGCGTCCAGTTTGGTTAATCCGACACATCCGACCTGCTAGTCTGTATCCATATGTCCCGCCTGACCGCCACCTGGATCTTCTGCATCGGCCTCGTGCTTACGCGCGTGCTCGGTGTGCATCTCCATGTCTGCGCGGGGACGGAGCAACAGCCGGCTGCCCACGAGCAGCCGCACTACGCGGATGCCGGACTGCTGTTCGGCGAATCGCACGACAGCGACCACGCCGACGACCGTGAGCTGGAGCTGGCCGTCATGGCGGCCAACTCCGTATCGGACGTGGACTTCGATGTGGTTGCCTTGCCGGGACCGGATCGGCTGACGCTATCCACCGCAACGGGTTGGCTCACCAGCCTGCTGCCGCAAGGCCCGCCCACGTCGGCGGCTCCCCGACCTTCGAACTTCACGCCGCCGTCGCGCGGCCCGCCGTCGATCTCCCTGACCTGAACCTTTCTCCGCCCCGAGCCGGGCGGTCGTTCATGCTGTCTTGGAGATTTTCATGTTCACCCACCTGGGTCGCAGCCTATCCGTGGCTGCGGCGCTGTTGGCGTTCGGCGTCTCGACTTCGGTCGAAGCTGAAGCGCCCGCTATTACGCTGCGCGAAGCGATCTCGCGCACGCTTCAATCAAACCCTGATCTCGCCGCCTATGCCTACACCCTGAAGGCGCAGGACGGTCGGATCACGCAATCGGGCCTACGGCCCAATCCAACCCTGTCTACCACTGTCGAGAACGTGCTCGGCACCGGACAAGCCAGTGCCGGCAAATACGCCGAGATCACGCTGATGCTGAGCCAGGTGATCGAGCTGGGCGGGCTGCGCGATCGCCGACTCGACGTGGCTCGTCGAGAACGCGATGGCCTGGAGGTCGATGGCGACATCAGGCGCCTCGACACCATCGCCGAAACCGCACGCCGCTTCGTCTCGCTCGCGTCCCAACAAGAGCAGCACCAGCTCACGCACCTGGCGGTCGAGTTGGCCGAGAAGACGTCCGCAGCGGTGGAGAAGCGCGTCGCCGCGGCCAAGTCGCCGCTGGCCGAGCGAGACCGTGCGGCCGTCGCCCTGCAGCGTGCGCAGAACGACGACGCCCACGCCGAGCATGAGCTGCAGACCGCGCGATACGCGTTGGCGGCGAGCTGGGGCGCTTCGAAGCCGGACTTTCTGGCGGCGTCGGCCGATCTGTATCAGCTGCCGCCTACGCGCTCCTACGACGAACTGCTCGGGGCGCTGGAGAACACCCCCGATCTGACTCGCTACCTGTCGGAAACGCGGCTGCGCGATGCCGAGATCGCGCTGGCGATCGCGGGACGGCGGCAAGGCTTCCAGATCGGAGCTGGTGTACGCCGGCTCGAGCAGACCAACGATACCGGCCTGATGTTCTCGTTCCAGATGCCGCTGCCGGTGCGCGATCGCAACCAAGGCCTCATCGCCGAAGCCGAAGCTCGCCGTGAAGGTGCAGCGGCCGAGCGCGAAGCCACGCGGGTGAAGGCGCGTACGCAGCTGTTCGGCTATTACCGCGAGCTGCTCGACCGGCAACGTCAGGTCGGGCTCATTCGCGAACAGGCGCTACCGCGCATGGAATCGGCGCTCGCCAACACCGACTACGCCTTCGAGCGTGGCCGCTACAGCTATCTCGAATTGGTCGATGCCCAGCGCGAAATGCTGGACCTCAAGCGCGAGGCGATCGAAGCCGCCGCGCAGTACCACTTCAACCTCATCGAAATCGAACGACTCACCGGCACTGGCCTGAGTCGCTGAAGGAACATCCCATGCGCCAACTCATTCTCTTTCCCGCACTGCTGGCTGGCTTGCTGTCGCTGGCGGCCTGTAGCTCCTCAACGCCTGAAGAACACAAAGACGAACAAGGCCACGCTCACGACGATTCCAAAGGCCATGCTCAAGGCGAGAAACACGACGAAAAGGAAGGTCACGCCGAAGGTGATCAGCACGAAGCCGGAGCGGCCGAATCCGGCGAGCACAGCGAAGCGATCAAGCTGACCCCGGAAGCCAAGCAAGCGGCCAAGCTGCAAATCGCGCCGGCTGCTCCGGGTGTGATTCGCGAAACGCTGCAGCTCTATGGCGTGGTCAAACCCAATGCCGAACGCATCCGCAGCGTCACCGCGCGCTTTCCAGGCGTCGTGCGCAGCGTCAGCACCAAGATCGGCGACACCGTTCGCCAGGGACAGACGCTGGCGACGGTCGAAAGCAACGAGAGCTTGCAGGTGTATCCGATTCCGAGCCCGCTCGGCGGCGTGGTGACCGAGCGCAACACCAATCCGGGCGAGCAAGCCGAAGGAGCCTCCCTGTTCACGGTTGCCGATCTCGGCACCGTGTGGGTGGAGCTGGCGCTATTCCCGCGCGATCGCACGCGCGTTCAAGTGGGGCAATCGGTACGCGTACAGACGGCAGATGGCGGCCCCGTGCGCGACGGCAAGATCGTCTTCGTTTCGCCCCTCGGCGCTTCGAACACGCAAAGCCTTACTGCGCGCGTGTTGCTCGACAACGCCGATGGCTCTTGGTCTCCGGGTCTCTATGTGCGCGGCGAAGTCACCATCGGTGAATCAAATGCCGCGCTCGTCGTGCCGGCGACTGCACTGCAAGAAATTGAAGGCAGCACGTCCGTTTTCGTCGAGACACCGGAAGGATTCGTAGCACGCCCGATCAAGGTCGGGCGTAGCGATGGACTGTTCGTCGAAGTGCTCGCAGGTCTCCTGACCGGCGACGCCGTCGTTGGCGAAGGCAGCTTCGTGCTGAAGGCGGAACAAGGCAAGGGAGAGGCCGAACATGGTCACTGATACTCGCTCTGCCGCCATCGCCGGAGGGCGCCACCATGCTTGAGAAATTACTTCGATTTTCGATCGATCGACGCGGCGTTGTGATGGTGCTGATGCTCGCGCTGATCGCACTTGGCGTCTGGAACTACCAGCGCCTGCCGATCGATGCGGTGCCCGACATCACCAACGTGCAGGTGCAGATCAACACGCAGGCTCAGGGCTACACGCCACTGGAAGTCGAGCAACGCATCACCGTGCCGATTGAAACCGCCATCACTGGCTTGCCGGGCCTGGACTATCGGCGCTCGCTGTCGCGCTACGGGCTTTCGCAGGTCACCGTCGTGTTTGCAGACGGCACCGATCTGTACTTCGCGCGCAACCTCGTCAACGAGCGCTTACAGCAGGCGCGTAGTCGCCTGCCCGAAGGCGTTGAACCCGCGATGGGGCCGATCGCGACCGGTCTCGGTGAAATCTTCCACTACACGGTGGAAGCCGAAGACAAGGCCCGCCAGGCAGACGGCAAGCCTTATGATTCGATGGCGCTGCGCTCGCTGCAGGATTGGGTGATTCGCCCGCAGCTGTTGCAGGTGCCGGGTGTGACCGAGGTCAACAGCATCGGCGGCTACGCCAAGCAGTTTCATGTGCTGCCCGATCCGGGACGCCTGCTGTCTTACGGCCTGACGATGGATCAGGTGGCCGAAGCACTTGAGCGCAACAACGCGAACCAGGGTGCGGGTTATCTCGAGCGCAACAAGGAGCAGTTGCTCGTCCGCATTCCGGGGCAGGTCGCAGGGCTCGACGATTTGCGTCGCATCGTCGTTGCCACGCGCGATGGCCTGCCGATCACGATCGGCGATGTCGCCGAAGTGGCGCTTGGCAAGGAATTGCGTACCGGCGCGGCGACGCGTGATGGACACGAGACAGTGTTGGGTACCGCAGTGATGCTCGTCGGCGCCAATAGCCGAACCGTCGCCAAAGCCGTCGCGACCCAGCTCGACAAGATCAACGACTCGTTGCCCAAAGGCGTGAAAGCGGTTCCGGCTTATGACCGCACGGTGTTGGTCGACAAGGCCATCGCCACGGTGCAGAAGAATCTGCTCGAAGGTGCGTTGCTGGTCGTCGTGATTCTGTTCCTGTTGCTCGGCAACCTGCGCGCAGCGCTGCTGACTGCGGCGGTAATTCCGATCGCGATGTTGATGACGATCACCGGCATGGTCGAAACCGGGGTGTCGGCTAACCTGATGAGTCTCGGCGCGCTCGACTTCGGCCTTATCGTCGATGGTGCCGTGATCATCGTCGAGAACTGCCTGAGACGACTTTCTGAAAGCACCGGTACGCAATCGCTGACGCTGCGCGATCGCTTCAATGTGGTCTATGAGGCGACTGCCGAAGTGATACGCCCGAGTCTGTTCGGCGTTTTCATCATCACGGCGGTGTATCTGCCCATCTTTGCGCTCGAAGGCGTCGAAGGAAAGATGTTCCACCCGATGGCGCAGACCGTGGTCATGGCGCTCGTCGCGGCGCTGTTCCTGTCCGTCACCTTCGTGCCGGCCGGCGTGGCGCTGCTGTTTCGTGGTCCGGTGCGAGAGAAGCACAACGTCGTACTCGATCTCGCTCGCCGAGGCTACGAGCCCATGCTGCGTTTCGCGCTCAAGGCGCGCTGGGGCTTCGTTGCAGGTGCGGTTGCGCTGACTCTCGTCTGCGGCGCCGTTGCGAGTCGCTTGGGCAGCGAGTTCATCCCGAACTTGAATGAAGGCGACATCGCCGTGCAAGCACTGCGCATTCCGGCGACAGGGCTCACGCAGTCGGTTGAGTTCCAGAAGCAGGTCGAGCAGCGGCTGCTGCAATTCCCCGAAGTGCTGACGACGTTTGCGCGCACCGGTACAGCCGAAGTGGCAACCGATCCGATGCCGCAAAACATCTCGGACGGCTACGTAATGCTCAAGCCGATCGATCAGTGGCCCGATCCGAAGAAGCCCAAGGCCGATCTGGCAGCGGAGATGCAGTCTGCGCTGGAGCAATTGCCCGGTAATGCGTACGAACTGAGTCAGCCGATCCAGCTTCGCTTCAACGAACTGATCTCAGGCGTGCGCTCGGATTTCGCGGTGAAGCTCTATGGCGACGATCTGGATGTGCTGCTGCGCTCGGGCAATCAGCTGGCCGCTGCTATCCGTAGCGTCACCGGCGCAGAAGACGTGAAAGTCGAGCAGGTTTCCGGTCTGCCGGTGCTGTCGATTCAGCCGCGTCGTGATGCCTTGGCGCGTTACGGTGTGGCGCTGGCCGATCTTCAGTCGGTGGTGTCCGCTGCACTGGGTGGTCGCGACGTGGGTGAGGTGTTCGAAGGCGATGCGCGTTACTCGATCGTCGTGCGGCTGCCCGAAGCGCAGCGCGATGACCTGCGCAATCTCGAACGCCTGCCGATCAGCCTGCCGGGCGACGGCACGGTGCCGCTCGCCGAAGTCGCCGAACTCGTCGTTGCTCCGGGTCCGAACCAGATCAGCCGTGAAGATGGCAAGCGACGCATCGTCGTCACCGCCAACGTGCGGGGTCGCGATCTCGGCAGCTTCGTCGCCGATGCACAGGCGGCCATTCGCCAGGTGTCCTTGCAGCCCGGCTACTGGATCGACTACGGCGGCACATTCGAGCAGCTGCAGTCCGCGAGCCAGCGCCTAGCGGTTGTGGTGCCGGTGACATTGGCGCTGATCCTGGGCCTGCTGATCCTGGCCTTCGGCAATCTGCGCGACGCACTCGTGATTTTCTCGGGTGTGCCGTTGGCGCTCACCGGCGGCGTGCTGGCGCTGTGGCTACGCGATATTCCGCTGTCGATCTCGGCAGGCGTCGGTTTCATCGCGCTGTCCGGTGTTGCGGTGCTCAACGGCCTGGTGATGGTGACGTTCATCCGCAGCCTGCGTGAACAAGGCGCCGGGCTGGATGACTCCATTATCGAAGGCGCGCTGACGCGTCTGCGTCCCGTGCTGATGACGGCGCTTGTCGCCTCGCTTGGCTTCGTGCCGATGGCTTTGAACACCGGCACCGGCGCCGAAGTGCAGCGCCCGCTGGCGACCGTCGTGATCGGCGGCATCATCTCGTCGACCCTCCTGACGCTGCTCGTATTGCCCGGTCTGTACCGGCTCGTTCACGGACGTGAGCGCCGCTCCGAGTCATCGGTCGCCTCGGCGCAGACGAGCGGAGAAGCATCATGACGCTGGGTCAGGGTGATTCCACCGACACGCGCCCACCGCCGCGTCGATTCTGGATTGCGCGGTTTGTTTGCGCGCTGATCCTCGGGCTTTATCTCGTCAGTCGATCAGGTTGGGAAGAGATCAGTGTGGTGCTCGCACATCTGACGGCGTCGCTCGGCCTCGTGCTTGCCGTGATCGGAGCATTGGGGCGGGTCTGGTGCAGTAGCTACGCGGCCGGCAATAAGAATGTCGTGCTGCTCGTCGACGGGCCGTACTCGGTGACGCGAAACCCGCTGTACTTCTTCAGCTTCGTCGGTGGACTCGGCGTTGTACTGGCGACACAGACCGTGGTGATACCCGTGCTGTTTGCGGCGTGTTACGCGCTGTACTTCGGCAGGGTCATTCGCAAGGAGGAAGCGTTTTTATCGGCCTGGCACAAAGGGTTGTACGAACGCTACCGAGCGCGAGTGCCGCGTTTCTGGCCGGACTGGAGCCTGTTCACGGAACCGGCGAAGTGGACGATTCGCCCGCTTCCGTTCCGGCGATCGCTCGTGGAAGTCAGCTGGTTCGCCATCGCAGCGATCGTGCTGCACACGCTGCACGACTTTCGCGACCTGATGGGGTGGCCCGCGATATTCGTGGCCTATTGAGTTAGATGACGGCTGGGCGCGAACACGCGCCCAGCCGTCCGGTTTGGAGACATTACATGGGCATCAAGCCTGCGCATCCTCGTCGTCGCAAGAGCGACATGAGGAAAATTGAAGAAGAGAAACTACTGTATCGCCTGAAGGTTCTGGCTTTCGTCGCGATCGTGTTCGGACTTGCCGCTGCGGTTGCCGTGAACTGGGATCGATGGTTTGCACCGCCGGTCGAAAAAGTCGTCACGATCTACGGTCTGCACACGTGTGCCTGCGCATTCAGCTGGGGAAAGAGCCTGGAAAACTCCGGGTATACGGTGCGCCTCTATGAGCCGGGAGACCTTCGAATTCCGAGGGCGGATGTCCACGCGCCACCGAACTCGCAGGGCTGTCACATCGCCCGCTACTTGGACTATTTTCTGGAGGGCGATGTCCCCGCCGAGGTATTGCAGCGCCTTGCGGCCGAGCGCCCTAGTGCACGCGGCGTTCTGATGGAGAGCCATGCCACGCAGGTTACCGCTGGCACCGATGCGCACGAGATTTACTTGGTGGATGCAGGCGGCGCTCCTCGTCGTTGGTTCACGTGGATGCACCGTCGTGTCGAAGACAAGGTTTCAATCTAAGGAGACGACCATGGGCGCGGGACATGATCACGGGAAGGGCGCAAACGAGCGCTCGATGTGGATCGCACTGAGCTTGACCGGCTCTTTCATGATCGCGGAAGCGGTCGGAGGTTGGCTGACCGGCAGCCTGGCGCTGATCTCCGATGCGGCGCACATGCTGACCGATACCGTGGCACTGGCGATTGCCTTGCTCGCGATTCGCATCGGCAAGCGAGCGGCTGATCGACGGCGCACCTTCGGCTATGGACGATTCGAGATCATCGCAGCGGCGTTCAATGCCGGCATGCTGTTCGCTGTCGCGATCTACATCTTCTACGAAGCCTGGCAGCGATTCCGGATGCCACCGGAGGTGCAATCAATCCCAATGCTCGTGATCGCCTCGCTGGGCCTGATCGTCAATCTCATATCGATGCGACTGTTGAGCGCAGGCCAGTCTGAAAGCCTCAACGTCAAAGGGGCTTATCTCGAAGTCTGGAGCGACATGCTCGGCTCACTCGGCGTCATCATCGGCGCCGGAGTGATCTACCTCACGGGATGGACTTGGTTCGATCCGCTGATCGCGGTGCTCATTGCCGTGTGGGTGTTGCCGCGCACCTACATCTTGCTCAAGGCAAGCGCAAACGTGTTGCTCGAAGGCGTTCCCGAAGGCGTCGAGATCGACAAGATCGAGTCGTCTATTCGATCGGATGCGGATGTTCGCGGCGTGCATGACTTGCATATCTGGGGACTTGGCAGTGGGCAAATCAGCTTGGCCGCGCACGTGTTGTTGGCGCCCGGAGTCCAGGTGGACAGCTTCCTGCGGCGCACGGAAATGAAGCTGAAATCCGAATACAAGGTGACGCACACCACCTTGCAGTGCGAGTTCGAGCCCTGCGCAGATGAGGACATTTGTTCGCTCTCAACAAATGTCCATGACCGCGATGATGAGCACGATCATCACAGCCATGCTTAGTGCTCGATGGCGGTTATCAGATGGTTATTGACAGCAAGTGAGGCTCAGCTGCTGCGCTTCCTGGTGCTGGGGCTGCTGATTCTCATCCTGGGGGCGATTCTGCCGATCTCGGCCGTGAATGTTTTTCGCCACCGATAAGCTCGAGTGCAGTTATGAGCTTCATGTATCGCCGGATCGATAGCACCACGAGGATCGGGGCTCCCCGTTTGTGGACGATCACGTCGGCTCTTCTGGCTTTGCTCACAACCCACTGATAGCGGCGCCGGACGTCGGTCAGCGTGACGTTCACGATGGGGCGGCGTGTGACTTCGCCGTCCGACTTAGTGGGCATGACGAATCTGCAGCGCAGCGGCGATTAACTGCTCGGAGTGTGAGGCCCACAACTGCTCGGAGAGCCAGAGGGCGAGTCGCTGGTCGTCGACATCGATGCCGAAGATGCGATCGATCATGGCGGGCCACTCCAAGACCGAGCGATGGGCCATGCCAAACCTCAGATCGCCTACGGTTGCGATCACTGCAATCTCGTTGGTGGACGGAAGTCCGCACATTGACCAAACGATCTCGGGATATTGCTTGTCGGCAAAGCCAGAGCCGTAGTCGATCGCCGACCGGGACTCAAGCGCCGCGCTTGCACGGAGCGCAACCTGTTCAGCGGTTTCAGCGCTCACGCCTGAGCTACCGCTGCTGGACTCGAATAGCCTTTCCGGCGCCGGTACTGCTGGGCGTGAGTGCCCAAGAAGACAGTCATGGCCTCGCGGTACTGGAGAACTTCCGCCGGCAATTCCAGCGAGAGTTCTCGGGCGATCGCCACCGCGTACTTTAGTTGCTTGTCAGTTGGCGGCAGAAGCTCGCCTTCGAGCAAGGCAGTAACCAGGTCCGCCATGCGCCGGGCCAGGTCGTTCCGGCCGCGCTCAGCCGCCATGGACGGCTCGGCACTGCTGATCATTTGGAATAGGCGGTTCTCGATATGCTCTTCAAAGGGAAGAGCCAGCTCGAACTCGGAATCGCCGTAAATCAATCGAAAACACACGCTTCACCCTCAGTCCTGTCGAAAAGTTCACGAGGCATCCCTCGTCGTACTCCTCTCGCAATCCGGACTGTCCGCTGTGCATCGAGAGACAGCTTTCCTGACTGCGCCGGTGCAGGAAGCAACCACCTGCGCCTGCCGGCCCTCGGAAAGCTTAGAAAACAAGTATAGCCTCTCAGACTATAGTCGGTAGATCAATAGTCGTCGGACATTCATCGTCCGGCCGATGGCTGCCACCCCCGCCCAACGTAACCAAATCGCGATCGCGTTCGGGGCGGTATTGCGTGCAGCGCGCACCCGGAGCGGCCTCTCACAAGAGGCTCTGGGGCTGGCCTGCGACATCGACCGGACCTACGTGTCCCTGCTGGAGCGAGGCGAGCGGCAGCCCACCCTCAGCACTCTCTTTGTCCTCTCGGAGCATCTGGGGGTAACCCCGGAGTCGCTCGTCGTTCAGACCGGCAAGGCCGTTCGCCGCTGAGGGCTGGCTGGAAGGGGAATGGTTGACTGGTCTTTGCGCAAGGATTAGCTGCCGCGTAGCGCCCGCTCGGTCGATGCAGCAAGACGGCCGCGCAGCTCTGCTGCTTCCCCAATGGCGACTTCCACACGCTCCTGCACGCGGCGGTTCTCGGACTGCGCCTCGGTCAAGTATTGCCGGAGAGTGGACAGCTCTTCAGTTTGTCGTTCGCGCTCCAATTGACGCTCTGAGAGCAGCTTCTGCAGCTGATCGCGGGCACTAGCGAGTTCGGCCAGGGCCGCCGCTTCTCGGCGTATCGCTTCGGACGTTTCTCGTTGCAGGATATCCAACCGCTCAGTAGCGTCATTTGACTCGGCAACAACCTGCGCCATGTCCTGCTGCATTGTCTGGCGCTCAGCTGCGAGCGCCGCCTTGGCCTCTTCAATCTTTCGATTCAGCGGCTCTGCGATTGCGCGAAATGATTCAATGCCAGCCGCCTTTGCTGCAGCAGTAATCCTTTCGACGATCTCGGGAGAAACGTCGTCAGGATTCAACGGTTCAAGCAGCCTCTCACGGGCCTTCGCTTCTCGGACCTCACGTAAATGGCGTGTGATCGTGGTTGCGCTGCCCCGGCCCAGATGCCCACGAACGCTGGCGACGCTGACTGAAGAGCCAAGCGATTCAAGTTGGCCAACTGCAATTTTTACGTCTTCAAGGGTGACATGAGCCACAGGTGTACTCCTGTAGCGTAGCGTAGTGAGTAACTACGCTACGCTATGAAAGGAACGGGATGCTCAATGCGGCGGGCTCAAGCGCCTATGCGATAGCCTCGTTGCCTTTCATCTTCCGCATCGAATCGCCCTTGAGATTGATCTCCGTCGCCATGTGAACGATTCGATCCATAACGGCGTCTGCCATCGTCGGATCAGGGAAGAAGCCGTGCCATTTCCCTTTCGGAAATTGACTCGCGATCACGACAGGCCCGATGCGACGACGCTTGTCGATGATGTCGAGCAGGACGTGTGCGTGTTCCGATGGAATCGGCGCCATGCCAAAGTCGTCGATGATCAACACCTGTATTCCAATCAAGCGCCGCTTGACCTGAGCCCACGATCCATCCGCTGCAGCGCGGGTCAACAAATCGTAGAGGTCGCCGGCAGAAAGGTAGAGCGTGGGATATCCCAGGCGACACATCTGCGACCCCAGAGCGCTAATCACCCACGTTTTGCCTGTACCGGTCGCGCCGGACACCAGAACGTGCTGCTTCCGTCGAACCCATTCGCCGCTGGCCAGCGTATGGATCACCGAGTTGTCCAAGCCACGGGCGACGCCGAAGGCAAGATCCTCAATCAGAACACGCTCCGGTAGCGATGCAGCCTTCAACAGGCGCTGCAACTTCCTGTTGGTCTTGGACGACAGTTCTGCATCGACCATCAAGCCCAACCGCTCATCGAACGAGAGCGTCGAGAATGAAGGCTGAGCAAGTTGCTGCTCGTAGGTCTGTGCCATGGTCCGCAGCTTGAGTTCGCGGAGATTGGAAATGGTTTGTTGAGTGATCACAAGCTGGGCTCCGGAGTCGAATCGTAGTAGCCAGGACCGCGAATGTTGTCGTGATGAATCGTGTTCGACGGAGCCGCAAGTGCTCTCGGACGTAGGTCAGCCTCGGTGAGCAGAATCGTGCGAATTCCGCTAAGGGTCGTAGAGCGAATCTCCAGCGCAAGTTTGCAAGCGGACTCGATCCGCTTCGAGTCATAGGCATCCGCCTCAGAGCGGAGACCGCGGGCCATGACCAGACCCGTGTGAAATTGGCTGCCGCGTGTGAGCCACGACGAAACAACGGCCTGCGTGCTCGGGCCAGTCAGCGCTGCCCAGTCGAGGAGCGCCGAAGGTTCACCATCGAGATAGTGCCGATGTGCGTCGGGCAGGTGCTCTCGCGCCGTAATGCGGTCCCTCGTACCGTAGCTCCGCTGGTGACTGTGAATGCGGCGATGGTGCTGCAAGATTTCGATCGTGGAACGAGTCACCCGCAGATCAACGAAGGTATGAGCTAAGGCGTATGGCACCGAGTAGAAGTTACCTCCGTACTCAACGTGATACTCGTCTCCGACCTTCTTGCGAATCACGATTTCAGAAGGTTCAAAAACCGTCGTCGGCAACTCCTTGAGTGCAGGCTTGTCGATCGATTCGTAGCGCTCCCGCCGAGTGCCCGGCATCTTGGCAAAGGGGCGAGAGTTTAGCTTGTCCAGAAAGACCCTCAGTGCCGCATTCGCCTCTTCTAGACTATGCCAGCGCTGTTGGCGCATGCGAAAGACGATGTGTCGTTGGGCGATCTGTACGCCCACTTCGGCGGAAGCCTTGTCCTTGGGCTTTTCCACGCGCGCGGGAAGGACGATGGTGCCGTTATGCACCGCCCATTCTCGATAGTTCTGATTGAGTTTCAGCCGCTTTAGTCCTGCGACGATAACAGCTGACTTCAAGTTGTCGGGAACGATGAACTCGGTGACGCCGCCGAAGAACTGCAGCATGCGATTGTTGGCATCGATGAAATCTGGGATCGATTGTCCCCAGCAGAGGTAGCCGAACGTATAGTTGCTGGCGCCAAGCACTCCGACGAAAACACTCGCATCCCGAATCGTTCCGTCCTCCAGGTAGATCGGGATCGTCGCGCCGGCGTAGTCAACAAAAGTGTTGACTCCAGCTCGGTGAATCTTGCGCAAAGTGAGCTTCTGCTTATTCAGCCAGGATCGATACAGCTTGGCGAATTGCTGGTAGCCGACACCGTCGGCTTCCGTTTCGATCCAGTCTTCCCATATCACCATCAGCGTGGCATCGGGCTGCGCCATTAGCTTGTGAACTTCGACCCAGTCCGGGTGGACTTTGCGGGTCGGAGGGTGGGCGGGTTCACCGAAGAGTCTCGTTAGAAGCGCCCTGTCATCCAGTTTTTCCAGCGCCTCAAGAGTGAGGCCGGAGACCTCCACGCGCTCTCGAATTTTAAGTGCGCTGCCCGGTGAGCAATCCGCAGCACGAGCGGTTTTTCGTGATGAGAGTTGAGGGCGTTGAATGCAAATTCGGGCAGTGGCCCGAAGAATATCCGGCTTGATTCGTATCATGGATCACGGTTCCCATTCTCTGCTTCGGGCCGAGCAACGACCGTCACCAGAGTGACTTGATTTTCATCGGGGGGAACGAGGCGCCAACCTTGACAGGCTTGGCGAGAAATCGCAGGATACCGTTGAAGAAAGCAGTCGGTAGCACCTATAACGGCTCAGGGGTTCCCGCCCCTGGGCCGTTCGCGTTTCTGAGCCTCGCTAAAAAGCTGACATCAACTTCAGCAGCGGCAGCATCAGGTGGTCATCGGTAGCACCCCCGCCGGTTGGTAACGAGGTCGTCTCGGCTTGAAGACGTATCTTCCTGGCCAGAGATCGTGCAGATTCTTCCCCAATAGATCAGCAATGAACGTCGCCACTCGATGGCACGTAATACGCCCGCTGATGGTGTTCGAAACCACGGACTGCGTGATGCCGAACTCTCGCGCAAGGTCGCTTTGAGACCAGCCCAACCGCTTCAGGCGGTAGGTGATCTCCATTGAATCCATGACAGCGACGTGACCCGTTTCCACGCGATAGTTATCCTGACTACGTGAGCAAGAGTTATTCTCTATTGAGCATGAACGATACTCAAGTGAAAACAAAATGACAACCATGGGCGGCCTGGAAGGTCTCGGTTCGCGCCTGGCAGAGTTGGTGAAAGCAACGGGCCTGTCGCAGGGCAATTTTGCGGCGCGTATCGATGCGTCGCCCGCCTTTGTGTCCGACATCATTCGAGGGGTGAAGCGTCCGGGTGCTGAGTTCCTGTACCGCATCCGCGAGGCATTCGGGGTCAGCGTGGACTGGCTGCTCGATGGCTCGGGGACAATGAGGGGCGAGCAGGCGGTCTCGATCGAAACTTTCAAGTTCATCGCGGCCCAAGTCATGCTGGCAAGGTTCGCGAAGATCGAAGGCGATACCGAAGCAGCGAAGCTTCTTTCCGGCATGACTGGAGTCGGTGCGTCGATTGACATTGGCGATCTCAGTGACTTGTTGAAGCCTTATCTGAAGGCCGGAGAAGAGATTGTTCTCGCAGCGATTCTGTACAACGGTCATATCGCAACTACAGATTCGGCAGAACGCATTAGCGGCGCGTTGAACACTGCGGCCGCTTATTACGACTCGAAGCGACCGCTCGATGTTCTGAAGGCTGCAATGGGCGAGCAACCTACGGTGCCTGAATCGAAGCCCGCAGCAAGCAAATCTCGACCAGCTCAACAGAACATAGGTCTGTCGGTCAAAGCTGCCGGCCGCGATTACTTCGAAGGCAGCAAGAAACCGAAGAGTAAGTAAGGGTAAACAAATGCCGGTCTTGAGCAGCTCCGCTTGTCTCTGACACGAATGCCGGCTTTCGGATTGAAATCGATAGCGTAGTGATCAGGGAGATCGTAGGCATGGATACCGAAGACACTTCGAAGCAACTCGTATTGGGATGGGATGTCCGAACTGCTGGCCGAGATTACTTCGAGAACTTGTCGATTGGAAAAGCTGCGGAATGGCTGAAGCTGCAAAGCGACGCAGTTCGAGATCAGTACGCGACTGAGGGTGAAGGTGCATTCAAGCTGATCTATCGGTTCAGCGTCCTGGAAGAGCAGCGGCCCGCAGTCATCGGACTAAAAAAGAAAGCCAAGCTCACGGAAGAGTTGATCACCTACCTCCGTCGTACCGGGGTACTCGAGATCAAAGACGAGGTGACTCTTGCTCCCTCAGCGAAGCTCGAAGCCTTCGGTTGGCTTTACACGATTCTTCTGGCCCTGGTTGCCGTGATCGTGCTTGGCATCCAACCCGATCATCCGCGCAGCCTTGGTCTCGCAATGGCTCAGCTTGTCGCAGGGCTGAGTTACCTGGCTATTGCCGGCCTCTGTTGCTACACCTTCGTGATTCCCAACCGTATCGGACGTACCGCGCTCAAGCACCTGCTCGCACAGAAAGCGAACTGCTGATCACGGACCAGCGATTACTTGCTCACAATCCTGCGATTCACTGCTCAGGTGAAGCGCTATTCGCTGACCAACAGTAGAAGAATCCGCATCTGGGCGCACGAATACAAAAAGGGCTTGGTTGACGGCCGAAAGGACCGCCCTTGTGCCGTGATTCTGGCGATGCAGGGACAGGGCGATGACCTCGAAGTCACTGTTGCCCCGATCACCCATACGATTCCCGAAGACCCGCTGCAGTCAGTTGAGCTGACGGACGCGACGCGTCGGCGCCTGGGGCTCGACGGGGAGCGCTCGTGGGTCATCACGTCCGAGGTAAACACATTTAAGTGGCCAGGTCCGGACCTGCGACTTACACCCACTGGCCGCTACGAATACGGTTTCCTGCCTGCGACGGTATTCGAGGCCGTGAAAGAGAAGATCCTCAACCCATCGCCAGTTCAGGTGCTGCGCACGGAATAGTATGGCTACGACTGCGCATTTCGACTTGGCCGAGGGTGGTGCATTTTAGGCGGTCAGCAGGGGCAAAAACCGCATTGTCAAAGGTGCTCGCTGATCGCGGCATTGCATGCAGCGAAGCCGATTGAATTGCCTATTCGTCCATCGCCGGCGCAATGCCAGGTCGCTTCTGCTGTTTCCTGGGACGAAACGAGAATTGCACATCGAGTAGGTAGACAGTCGAGCGCAACAGCCCTGTCACTGCTGCATCGAGTAGCAAGCGGCTGGGCGGTGCATTCTTGCCCGACCAACGCCGCCGCAGTTTGGTGGCCTCCAGGGTCTTCTCAGCGCCCAGTTATTGGTTGCTTACCGGATGGCGGCGCTTTCGCAAACCAATTAGCTCAATGACTCACTGAATTAGCAACGACCGACCTAATTGCCGTCTAACAGCGCGCCTTCTTGGCCGAAAAACTCAGCAGAAACTCCATCTGATCGGCCAGGATGCGGCGGTTCGACAGGATCAGGTATTCGGCCAGGTTGGGCGTGTAGGGCACGGCCAGCAGCTTCATGCCGGCTTCTTCGGGCGTGCGGTC
>JALRLM010000578.1 GCA_023254435.1 Hydrocarboniphaga sp. | reverse complement strand
CAGCCCGTCGACCGGCGACGAGGCGCTGGCATAGCGGCGGCGCGGCATGCGGCCGGCGCGATAGGCCTCGCGACCGGCGATGATGCCGTGACGCATCGCGCTGGCCATCAGCACGGGGTCGCGCGCCTCGGCGATGGCGGTGTTCATGAGCACGCCGTCGCAGCCCAGTTCCATGGCGATGGCCGCGTCGCTGGCGGTGCCAACGCCGGCGTCGACGATGATCGGCACCCTGGCGTTCTCGACGATGGACAGAATGTTGTAGCGGTTCTGGATGCCCAGGCCCGAGCCGATCGGCGCGGCCAGCGGCATCACCGCGACGCAGCCGATGTCCTCCAAGCGCTTGCAGATGATGGGATCGTCGCTGGTGTAGACCATGACGTCGAAGCCGTCCTTGACGAGGACCTTGGCGGCTTCGAGCGTGGCCGGCACGTCGGGATACAGGGTCTTGGCGTCGCCGAGCACTTCGAGCTTGACCAGCTTGTGGCCGTCGAGCAGTTCGCGCGCCAGGCGGCAGGTGCGCACGGCGTCGTCGGCCGTGTAGCAGCCTGCGGTGTTCGGCAGCAGCGTGTACTGCGACGGCGGCAGCACGTCGAGCAGGTTGGGCTCGCCGGGATTCTGGCCAGCCGTTGTCCCAAAAAATGGGGTACGGCGCACGGCCACGGTGACGATCTGCGCGCCACTGGCCTCGGTGGCCGCGCGCGTCTGCTCCAGATCCTTGTACTTGCCGGTGCCGACGAGCAGGCGCGAGCGATAGCGCTGGCCGGCGATCGTCAGCAGGTCGCCCGTGTCGGCGGGCGTGATGGAGTCGGGCATGAAAGTGTCCTGTGATGCGGCGCGAGTGTCAGCCGCCGCCGATGGCCTGCACGATCTCGACGCGGTCGCCTTCGTGCAGAACGGTGTCGCCGTGGATGGATCGCGGCACGATCTCGCCGTTGACCTCGACCGCCAGGCGCTTGCCGGCCAGCTGCAAGCGCTCCACGAGCGCCGCGATGCTGGCGGCGCCGGCGGCGTCGTAGGTCTGGCCGTTGAGCACGATGGTCATGAAGGCGATTCGGATCCGACGGGGACGTGACGAGGCTCCGGCGGGCGGAGCGGACGCTTAGTTTAACCCAGCGTCCCGGATGCCGATTCCGCAGGCCCTGGTGACCGTGACGGAGTGGGCGCAGCGCGCTCTATAATCGACGAGCCCTCGCCGGGCGGGTGTAGCTCAATGGTAGAGCTTGTGCTTCCCAAGCACGCGACGCGGGTTCGATTCCCGTCACCCGCTCCACCGCATCATTCTGCGGACTTCCGCAGAAGTCCAAGAGAGTCTGCAAGTCGTTGCCACGCAAAGACTTTTCCTCTCTTTGATGTTCTGCTGTGGTCCACTGCGATCCGCCTACAGCCGGGGCTTTTGAGTCCACAAACAAGTCCATTTTTGCGGGCGCGGCTGATTCCGGATTGTTGATGGAGGGGCGAGGTCGACGTGACCAGCATCTGGTTCCTGATTCATGTTCAGGAGCAAGAGCATGGCACTCTCAGACCTGGCCGTTCGGCAGGCCAAGGCAACTGGCAAGGCATACACCCTCCCTGACTTGGATGGCCTCTCCCTGGCCGTCACCGCTGCAGGGGGCAGGACTTGGCACTTCCGCTACTACTGGGCGGGCAAGCAGAAGCGGATGTCGCTCGGCACCTACCCGGAGGTGACGCTTCGCGAGGCCCGCAGCCTACGCGATGAAGCGCGCGCCCTGCTGGCAAAAGGCATCAATCCTCGCGTTCACCGCAAGCAGAAGCGCACAGCTGTCCGGCTCGCCGACGAAAACACCTTCGATGCGGTGTATCGCAAGTGGCTCAAGCATCGCGGGCTCAGCCTCAAGGAAGGCCGGCAGACGACTCTCTCGATCCTTCCGCGCATCTTCGATAAGGATGTGCTGCCGACCTTGGGCAAGCAGTCGATCTATGAGATCAAGCGTCCCGACCTCTTGGAGGTGATCGCCAAAATCGAGAAGCGCAGGGCGCTCTCCGTCGCCGAGAAAGTCAGGACGTGGTTCAACCAACTGTTCCGCTACGCGCTGGTGATCGTGCCGGGCCTGGAGCAGAACCCTGCCTCCGATCTCGATGTGGTGGCGCTGCCACTGCCACCCGTCAACCACAACCCGTTCCTGCGTATGGCCGAGCTGCCAAGGCTGTTGCAGAGGCTGCGCAGCTATCGCGGCCGGCGGCAGACCCAGCTCGGGCTGCGGCTATTGCTGCTGACCGGCGTGCGAACCGGAGAGCTGCGACAGGCGATGCCGGATCAATTCGATCTGGACCGTGGGTTGTGGATCATCCCGCCCGACGTCGTGAAGCAACTCCAGGTGGATATGCGCAAGAAGCGGCAGCAGCCGAAGGACATCCCGCCCTACATCGTGCCGCTGTCGATTCAGGCCATGGAGATCGTCCGGCACCTGCTGGAGGAGTTCAAGCCGGCCCAGCGCCACCTGTTCCGGCACGACAGCGACTTGAAGAAGCGCATCAGCGAGAACACGCTCAATGGCGCGCTCAAACGCATGGGCTATCAGGAACGCCTGACGGGACACGGCATCCGCGGCACGATGTCCACTGCGCTCAACGAGATCGGCTACCCGAAGGTCTGGGTGGATGCACAGCTCTCGCATGTCGATCCCAACAAGGTCAGCGCGACCTACAACCATGCCGAGTACGTGGAGCAGCGTCGCCGCATGATGCAGGACTGGGCCGATCGGCTCGACCTCTTCGAGCAGAACCAGGTCGAGGCGGCCAGCATGCCGCTCACCGTGCATCTGGAAGGCGTACCCGCGTTCCCGAATGAGCAAACCGCAAGCGCACCTTCCACGCCGGTTGCCGCTTCGCCAATCCTGCTGGTGACGAAGCCGGGTGACGCCATGCCGTTGGTTTCTGCCGCCACACATCGGCTGCCGGCGGTTCCGCCCCCTCGATCGGCCGCGCCGCTGGTGCCTTCGGACATTCAGCGCGAGAGGATGGAGCTGTTCGATGTCTTCGAAGCGCCGCACAACCTTCCCGTCGCGGCGTTTGCCAAGATGGCGGGCAAGTCCCGCAGGTGGATCAGCTACGAGATCAAGGCGGGCAACTTGCTGGCGTTGAACGTGGGCAACCGCGGCCAGCGCGTGCCGGATTGGCATCTCGACCCACTCAAACACGAGCTGATCCAGTCCGTCCTCAAGCTGACCAGGGGTGCGGATCCTTGGCAGATCTACCATGCACTGCTGCAACCGCGCTCGATGCTGCGGGGGCATTCGGCACTGGAGGGCGTGACGGCCAGCAATCTCGACAAGCTCGTCATGGCAGTGAGCGCAGCCGTGAAGGAAAGCGAATGGACCCCGCTGCGAGTCGGAGTCGCCTAGCAGCAGGAATGCGGGATCGTGGCGAAACCCCGATCCCCGCGCCTCTGTCAGGACACCAAGCGCGCGCGGCGGGCGAATCTGGCCTGGGTGTCCGACAAGGAAGCGTCGCGGCGGAGCAGGTAAGCCATCACGATCGTTGGTGCGCCGGCCAGCGGCCGCACGGCGATGCCTCGGCGTAAGTAGCTCGCCAGTCTCGCGGCAGGTGCAATGGCGATCCCGTACCCGGCGGCAACCAGCGTCATCGCCACATCGAATGTCTCCACCGTTTGCTCTCGCTCTTGCAGCGCGTTTTCGAACACACGCTGCACGGTCATGCGCCATGGTTCATCGGCCGTGGACTGCGAGCAGATTGAGCGCTGCTTGAGCACTTCACCGCACGGCACTTCACGGTAGGCCAGCAGGTGGGAGCGCTTGGCCACGGCGACCGCCAGCGTGTCATGCCACAGCGGTTCGCATACCCAGCCAGGCCACTGCCGGGAAACCGCAGACAAGGCGAAGTCGAAGCCGTCGTCCGGCAGCTCCGCGCCTCGACCGGGATCTGTCCAGCCGGCCAGGACGGCATGAGTCTCCGGCTCTTCGGCACGCTGCAGGGCGAGCACGTCGGCGAGCTGGGGAGGCACCCATTCGCCGAGGACGGCCATGCGAATTTCGGCGGTGATGTCACTCGATTCCACGTCCAGCTCCCCCCAGGCGGTGAACTCGTGGCAACTGATCTCGAAGCCGTTGAATGAGTTAAGTTTAACGTGGTTTAAATCGTGACCGTGTTCGACGCTCTTGGCAATGCCAAAGCGTTCGATCCAAAGGGGCCGCCCCACCGGCACCACTACCTACGAAGCGGAACCAGCCATCGCGTTTGGGGCTGCCGTGCGGGAAGAAAGAACCAACCAGGGCATCGCTCAGGAAACGCTGGCCCACATGGCCGGCATCGAACGGTCGCACATGGGCAAGATCGAGCGCGGCGAGCATGTCCCCACGCTCCCTCTCATCCTCAAGATTGCCCGTGCGCTGAAATGCAGTTCCGCCCACTTGATGACTCTGACCGAAGCCAAGCTGGCAGAGTCGGCCCCATCCGCGGATTGAAGCCGGCCCGCACAGCGGCCGCATGCCTACGCCTGATCGTCGTCCTTGCCCCCAAGGGCTGAATCTTCGCGCTTTGCGGCCTCGTTGACGAGCCGCAGGTATGGGTTGTCTGGCGGCGTCTCCTGGAACAGCGCATCCGGGCTGGCGAGCAGGTAGCCGTGCAGCCGGCGCGACTTGCGCGGCCCCGTGACTTCGCAGGTCCAGATGTTCAGCCCGCTCGGCTGCTTGCGGTGCTGTCCCAGCTTCTCGAAGCGTTTCTGCGCCCACTGCCACCCCTCCAGCTTCTCCTGCTTGGCTAGCGCGGCGACTTGAAGGTACTCCTGCGCGTAGCGCTGGAACACGCCGGGGCTGACGAGATAGGTCGTACCGGCGACGGTATGCACCAGGGCCTTGGCGTCGTTGATGATGAGCTTGCGCGTCTGGACGCTCTGACGCAGCCAGGCCATGAAGTGCGCCCCGGAGGGCTCCGTGCGATCCTGGGAAGGCGCGAGGCTCATCTGCGGCGGGGGCACGGTCGAAGGGGCCGGCCCGGGCTCGGCAACAGGGGAACTCGGGATCTCCGGTGCCGTGGGTGGAGCGGCGTCGCCCAGCAGGTCGAGCAGCGCGGCCACGCCGGTGTCCATGGCTGCGGATGCGATCGGCGCCGTGCTCGCGGATGCAGCCTCGATGCCTTCCGCGCGCGGCCCATCGGCCACCGCCGGCGCCAGCGGCGGCGGCTCCGCCTGTTCCTCTTCGACCTGCACACGGCCTGCGAACGGCGCCGGCCGGTCGACGGCATCCCAGATCATCGCCGGCGAGAGTTTCAGGAAGGTAAAGGCGTGCGACCAGCCGGCGTCGCTGGTGACGGCAGCCTTCCAGATCGCCTTGCCATCCGGCGTCGGTTGCACGATGCCGTGATCCTGCAGCACGTTGAACACCGCCGTGTTGCTCGCCGGGATGCCGTCGATGCCCTGCGACAGCAGATGTGCGCGCAGCTTGTCGGAGACGGTCTTGCTCACCAGCCACAAGGCGTCTTGGGTCAGCCAGCCGTCCGCCGGGCCGGCCTGGTTCAACTTGAACGCTTCCTTGAGCAGGTAGCGCAAGCCGTCGAGCAATTTGCGTTTCAGCGCATGCTTGGGCGCCGCCAGCGCCTTGCTGGGATCGCCGCCGAGTTCCTGGGCGACCGATGCCTGGTCGGCCTGCACAACCAGTTCGCCGAGCGTGCCGGCGTGCTCGTACTGGCCGGCCAGCACGTACAGCAGCGCGGCCCAGAGGTCGGGATAGCCGCTGAGCCAGTCGAAGATGTCCCGATCGAGAAGGCGCGCGTAGAGCAGCCCGGTGGCGGCGCTGTGCAGGCGGTACTCGCGCTCCTTTCGGTAACGGAAGCGGTAGGGCTTTCGCAGCGGGCCGTGCCAGGGATGCCAGACGCTGCCGTCGGCATGTTCGACGTGCAGATCGACCGCAATCTTGCCGATGTCGTGCAGCAGGGCCGCGTAGGCCGTGCCTGCGGTCCAGGCTTCGGCCTGGGCCGCCTGTGCCTCTGGCGTGACGCCCGCAGGCAGCAGGTATGACTGCCGCAATTTCAGCGCATAGGCGACGATCTCCAGGCCGTGGTCCAGCATGCCGCCCGGATAGGCGTGGTGGTGGTTCTCGGAGGCCGGGAACTGCTGGACCAGCTCGGCGTAGCGCTCCAGTGGGGCGAGGTAGAGCGTGGCGAACTGCCGGCGCGAGAGCGAGGTGCGCTGCCAGATGTGTTCCAGCAGTTTCTGCCGACGCGGCGTGGCCAGCAGCGATGCGGCCGACTCCGGCCGCATCGACCCTTTCGTAGTTTCGATGGCAGATGTGGGCGGTGTGCCGGCGGCGGGTGGCACCCTTTTGCGCTGGAACAACGAGAGCATGGCGAACCCCGGATGACGGGCTGCTCAGGGGCGCCTTTTGGCCTTTTCAGGATAGGGCCTTTCCCCTTGGCCCCATTCCCTTGCCCCTTCCCAGCCCTTTGGCCTTTGTCGGAAGCTTTTGGGTATAGGGCCGCTGCTGCGCGGGTGCCACGATGAATGCGGCATGGGGCAATCCCGGCAAGCCGGAAGCTGCGGGATGTTCGTCAGCTCTGGCCCAAGCCGGTGTCGAGGGCGGCGGATTGCGCTGCGAAGTCGTCGGGACGGCGCTTGCGGAAGGTTTCGAGATTGGCGAGCTTCCAGCGCAGTGCCGGCAGTTGCGCGGCGTGCTGGCATTGCACCAGCGACCAGTCCGGTTCTGCGCGCGCCAGCCCGCTCAGAAACTGCTTGTGCGCGGTGCTCAGTCGCTGTGGCAGCTCGCGCCGCACCCTGGCGCGAGCGTCGAGCAGTGTCTCCAGGGAGCAGCCCACTTCGGTCATGCCGACAAAGGCCCGCTCGTACTCGCCGGCGATGTCCTTGTCGTTGCCGAACAGCACTTCGTGGGGCGGCCGGTTGTGGCCCGCCAGATAGATCACGAAGCACTCGACCATGCCGTCGCTGATGTCGCCCGATTCGTAGAGCTGCCACACGTCGAACAGGTCGCGGGGGTGCTGCCGATCCAGCGCGGCCACCAGCTTGCTGGCGTACAGCTCGTCCGGTGCCAGAACCGGCAGCTCGAACTCGACGCCGAACAGATCGCTGGTCTTTGCGCTCAGCGGCCGCCGCTCGACGGGCAGCACGCTGCCTCGGAACACGACGTTGACCTCGATCTTCACCTGGCTGGCGTCGTTCTCGACGATCAGCTTGGTGTCTCCCAGGTCCTTGGCGCGAACCAGGCGTGTCTGCACGCCCAGTGGCGCAACGCGCGTGGCGATGGCGGCCAGCTCCTGGTTGATGGCTTGCAGCGCTTCGTCGCGCGGCGTCTGCCACGGGAGGTACACCACGTCGATGTCCACCGAAAGGCGCGGCATGTCCCGCACGAAGAGGTTGATGGCCGTGCCGCCCTTCATGGCGAAGATGTCGTTGGCGAACACGTCGGGCGCGACGGCCAGCAGCAGGCGAACGGTGTCCGCGTAGGTCTTATCCATGAGGTCTCAGGCTCAGCAAGGTGCCGTCATCGAGCCGGCTCATCCAGCGCGTGTTGCTGCCGGTGCGAACCGGGTACTGCTCCAGCAGGGCATCGACATCCACGAGGCTGGTCTCGCGCGCCCAGGTCAGGAACAGGCGCACGGCCTTCACGCTGGCGCAGCAGGACAGCAGTTGCCCGAGCAAGTCCTTGCGGGGGGAACGCAGTCCATCGAAGAGGTTGCGGGCCTCTTCGAGGCTCTGCTTGACGCCGGCTTCGTATAGCAGCTCCAGCACGGCACGCTCGGGGGCTGCCACCCGCAGATCCTCGGGCAGGCCAGGCGGCGTGGTCAGGGTCTTGCCGGCCAGCGCCGTGTCCGGCCAGTCGAACAGGCGGGCGTGGACGTAGCGGGCCGGAAAGCGCGAAGTGAACCAGGCCGGCAACGCGAAGCGACCGTCGCCCCACAGCACCAGCGCCTCCCGGCTGCCCAGGTTGTGCCGCACCCCCTGCAGGGCCAGGGCGCTCTTGCCGCCGACGTGCAGGCCGGGCACGCGCTGTTGCAGGAACTTCAGCGCACCGTAGACCCCGAACTCATCGTTCGGGAAGGCATAGACGCCATGGGCCAGGCGCACGAGCCACCCGCCGTCGGCATAGTGGGCGGCGAGCTGGGGCGACACCCCGAACTGGCTCAGGGTGGCAAGGTCGAACGGCGCCCCACGGGAGAGTCCCGCCTGCAGTCGCTTGATTACCTGGTGCCGAGAATTTCCATCCATGCTATAAAAATAACACAGAATCCAATCGACCCTAGAGCCATTGCAAGAACGTGCATGGAAAGTAGCATAAGGTTTGATTTATCGCGCAGAATCTAATCGACCTACGACCCGAGCCAACCCGGCTCTGCCGGCCGCAACCCGCCCTCCTGATCGCGGTCTATGCTGGAGGGCAGGCCACGACCGGCCGCTCCGCGAGGTGAGGCACCACTGAAGCCGAGGCATATGAGCATGACCACCAACACGCACAACGGGCGCTGGAGCCACCGGCTGGGCCGGGGGGCTGGCCGTGCCTGGCGTGGATACCTGCGCCGCGAGCAGCGTGTCGCCGGCTGGCTGGTGACGCGCGGGGTGCCTGCGGGCGCGACCACGGCGGTGCTCTGGATCGTCAAGCTGGCCGTACTTGGCGTGCTGCTCTGCACCGTATCCTGGCTCGTCCTGCTGCTTGCCTTTGCGGTGGTCGCCGCATGGCTCGCGCGGAACGCCGATGCGGATGATGAGAACCAGCCAGAGTGGCGTGAAGGACACTCCGGCCATGGTCTGTACGACAAGAACGAGTGGCGCCACGACATGGGCGACTCTGACGAGTCGTAGCTGCCCCATCGGTGCGAAAGGATGCGCCTTACTTCGCGCCGCCTTTCGACGCAGCCGTCATCGCAAGGCGAGAGCCACTACCTCCAGCCGCCTTTGCGTCGCCGGTAGCGACGGTAAGCGCTCCAAGAATATTGCCTGCCCGTACACCAGCCCAGGCCAGTGCCATCACCCAAAACGTCGGCAGCACGATGAACATCATCGCCATGACGAAGTTGAGCAGCATGTCGCCAAAGGCGTTGTTCAAGCCGATCAGCGGATCGAAGTTCGTGTGCGGCCTGTCCGCGCCAAACCCCCAACCGTAGAGCGCATCCAGGATCGTGCTGTCGATCCAGCGTGCGAGCTGGAACCAGAAGTCCACGAAGAACAGCGCGAACTGGACGCAGCTCACCGTCACCACCGTCTTCAGGTCGTAGGTGCCGATCAGCAGCACCAGTGGGATGCAGATGACGAGCGCCATCTTGAGCATGGTCAGCACCATCGGCAGCGCCTGGCGCACCACGTCCATCGCCGGAAAGAAGCCCAGCGAGCCGACGGTCAGCCCCAGGTCGCTCGCGCCGCGCGTGACGACGTTCGGCAGCGTCTTGTCGATCTGGCCGCCGTAGTCGGTGTAGACGGCGCCCTGGTTCATCTTCTGCTGCCGCGGTGAGACCACGGCGCGGATCACCGAGTCATTGACCTCGCTCTGCGACAGGAAACCCGCCCAGCGCCCGATGCGGGTCAGCAGGTCCGGGTCGACCTGTGCCAGCAGCCGGCTGCGCAGTCCCTGGCCGCCATCGGCCCACCACTGCCGGCAGGACGGATAGCCGCCGCCGCTGTCCACCTGTGCCAGCCCCGCATCGCGGGTCGCGTCGTAGGGCCAGGCCGTGCGTGGGGTCTTGGCGCGATAGGTGTCATAGAAGCCGGGCGTGTCGAGGAAGTAACTCGACCCGATCCAGGTGACGTCGTTCATCTGCTCGTCGGAGAGCGTCGGCCGGTTCATGAACAGCTTGGCGCGCGACGGCCCGTAGCAGTCGTGCGTGAAGTCGGCGACCTCCTGTGCCAGCACCGGATCGTCGATGCGCGTGGCATCCACCTCCATGCGAATCTGACGCAGGTCCGTGCCGCAGGGAATCGCCGCCACCGCGGAGCCCGTCACGGCTTTCGACAGCGCGTGCATGAAGAACCACCACACCGGCACCAGCGCGCTCTGGTCGTTGAGCGCCGTGTAGACGTTGGACCAGCCCGTGTCGTTGGGCAGCGGGACACTGACCTGGCATTGCGCGGAGCGCGTGGTGTCGAACCTGATCGTGGCGAGATCCACCGGGATGAACGGGATGCCGGCGAACATGATGACCACGATCGCCACCCACACCCGGTTCTCGATGCGCATCGACGACAGCACGCCCTTGTTGCCTTCGTCCGCACCTTCGCTGCGGGCCTTGAGCCATTCCTGGATCACGATGGCCACGAACGGCAGCGCGAACACGCCGCTGGCCACGAGGATGCTCCAGATGCCGTTGTTGACCACCCAAGCCACCAGGGTCAGGTAATACTCCAGGTAATCCGTGGTGTAGAGCGTCATGCCTGCCTCCCGGTCTCAGCCGTGCCGCAGCAGTTGGCTGGCTTCCAGCGCGACCACGGCGATCACGGCCGCGATCTCCGTGCGCAGCAGGCGCTGATGCGTCTCGCGGGACGGCTCCCGCCGCAACAGGCGCCGACGCATCCACCACCAGCCGTAAGCCGTCGCTCCGTAGAGGCACAGCCGCCACACGAAGAAATGGCCGGCATGCGCCTGCAGCCAGTGCTGCCAGCCCTCGACGCCGCCGACCACGTGGATGCCGGCGATGTTCACCGCCACCGCGGCGGCCACCACCAGCAAGGTCCACAGCAGCGCCACGCCGACACGGCGGTTGAACAGCCATGGCAGCCGCAGCCAGGCCAGGCGGCTCATGGCGTACCGCTCCGCGGCTTCTGGACTTCCCGCAGACGGTCGCGCGTGGTGTCGCCCTCGAAGACGCCGCGCGAGCCGGCAGCGCGGGTGCTGTGGCGCTGGATGATCGCCATCGCCGAGTTGCCGGCCAGCGTGCGGCGCAGCTCCAGCTCGGTCTTGAGGTTGTTGATCTCCTGCTCCAGCGCGCTGTTCTCCTGGTCGACCGCCTGCACGGCCAGCTCGTTGGCGGCGACGTTCGGCTCCTTCTTGCCGGTCAGCAACGTGCGTTGCAGCAGCAGGGCCTTCTCCAGCACGCTGGACAGCGCCGCCTCGGACGCGAGGCGCCGGCCCAGCACGTCCTGGTCGGGTTCGTCACGCAGGGCCTCGATCACGCCGCGGGTGATCGGCAGCGAGCTGCTGCCGGCCGCGTCGAGATTGGCCAGCGTCGTCGGCCGGGCGCCCGTCACCAGTTCCTGCAGCGCCTGCAGCTTGGTCTCGTACTCTTCCTGGATCATTGGCGTCAGCCCGACGCCAGGCGTGGTCTGGGTCTTCGTGCAGTTTTCGCAGGTGCGCTGCTCGCGTTCGCCCAACACGCGGGTCGCCCAGTCCGCGGCCGCCTGGGGCGAGGACCAGGTTTGGCAGGTCAGGCGGTTGCCGCAGGCGCTGCGCGCGATCGACGAGGTATCGGTGGCGCTGCGCCCGTTGAGCAGGTTGTAGCCCGCGCGCGTCACATCGCCGACCACCTTGATCGAACTCTGGCCGGAGCCGCCCGCGTTGCCGCCGCCGACCCAGGGCACGCCGTTGTTCCCCTTGTTGGACTCGGCCTGCTCGATGGCGGAGACGGCATCGGTGCTGCTGACCGCATCCCGCAGCGCCATCCCTTCGGCGAGCTGGTCCCAGCCGGCCTGGCCGCCGGCCATGTCCGCCATGCGATTGGCGATGGCGCGGCAGGTCATCTTCGAGCGGTCGAAATCCAGGCGCGCCTGCAGGATGCCGTTGGTCAGCAGGTTGTAGAGCCCCGGGTCGGCGCGCTGGATGATCAGGGCCGGCAGCGAGGCCACGGCGCTGGTGGCGTTCTGGATCACGTTGCTCATGATCGTCTGGAAGCCGTTGGTGATGCCGTTGAGCTGGTTCTGCAGCGTCGTGGTGATGCTCATGTCGCCGCAGATCAGGTTGCTGTTCCAGCCGACGCCGACGCCGATGCTCTGCATGTTGCCGGCACCACCCATCGACACGGCCCGGCCGCCGCCGATGCTGTAGAGCACGTCGTCGCCGATCACGCTGCCGCTGACGTTCACGCCATTGGGATCGATGCGGGTCTGCGCCCAGGCGACGCCGACGACCAGCGTGATGGCCGCCACGAGCAGCGTGGCCCGCAGGGGCGACTTCGCGCGGCGCAGGAAGTGAGGGAGGGAGGCGGTCATCGTGGGTTCCTCACATGAAATCGACGCTGCCGAGGAAGACCTGGCCACGGCGCCGGCAGCAGGAGTACGGCCGCCACAAGGCCCAGGCGTAGTCGCCTTGCTGGGCCTGCACGCGGGTGCGGCTGTGCGGGAAGACCACGCAACTGTTCGAGAGCGTGGGCGTCAGCTCCTGCCACTTGCCCGTCGAGGCGTCGGTCTCCATCAGCGCGCCGGCCGGCCAGTAACCGTCGCGGGCGTTGGCCAGCAGGGGCTGGTACACGTGAATCTGGTTGCGGCGCGTCACGATGTCGCCCGCGCGCTGCGCGACCACGGCGCCGCTCTTGTGGTCGTCGGTCTGGTGCAGGAAGCCACCGCGGGGATACACGTTGCCCCAGAGGTTCAGGCCGGTGCGCGTACCGATTTCGCGCCGGCCGGGGATGAGCGCTTCGGGGTAGAACGCTTCCGGGATGTTGTAGCGCCAGGCGATCGTGTCGAGCGTGCTCAGCAGATACGGCATGAAGGCCGTGCCAGCGCCTTCGCAGGTGTAGCCGGAGGCGCTGGCGAACTGGCTGAACACCATCCCGGCCGGATGGCCGATGACATCGGCGTTCTTGAACTTGGCGAGGTTGTTCTCGTTGTCGTGATTGGTCGTACCGTCACCGCCAGCCTTGGCGGTCGGGTTGGGCATGCTCATCGCCCTGACTTCCAGCCACGGGTTTTCGCCGGTGTTCGAGTAGCTCGACACCACCGCATCGGGGACGTAGTGGCGCACCTTGACGGAGGTGCGAACCGAGCAGCCGAAGGGCGTGCAGTACAGCCAGTAGCAGATTCCGACCACGCGGTATTCGAGGCAGTCGGGGGACAGCGCCGACGAGACGATGGTGGCGGTGTCCAGGGCGAACGTCGATGTGGCCGCGCCCAGCAGCAGCGAGGCGGCGGTGGCGCGCAGACGCCGGGACGCCAGCAGGAGGCTCATGGGTGCGTGCTCCGGTAGGCGTTGATGCGCGCGATGGCGCGGGACACGTCGGGCTCGCCGTAGACCACATAGCGTCGATCGACCACCACGGCGGGAATCTTGGCGATGCCCAGTCCCCAGGCATCCGCGACACCTTGATAGGCATGACCGATGCGGCGCTGCAGCGCCTCGCCGCCGTCATGCAACCGCTGCCGCACCACGGCTGCGGCCTGTTGCGGGTCGGCCGGCAGGTGCGCGGCGAGTTCGACCTCGATGCGCGTGGCCTGGTCCAGCTCGATGACCCGCACGCCGGCCGGGGCCTGCACCGGATGACGGCTGTCGGTGACGACGAGCACATCGGCTGCTGCAGTCTGGGTGAACATGAACAGCACTGCCCACAGTCCGGGGGCAATGCGGATGGTCGGCAGCCAGTGCGAAGCCTTGAAGAAGGGGGCCGGCATATCGGGCGTCCTTGGAGTCGATCAAGGTCACAGTCGACTTCAAGTGCCGATCTGACGCGACAAGGAAACCGCATTCGGCCCCTGCCGGTTTCATGCGCTACGCCGCTGTGGGCGTTGTGTTTGCCCCCTGTCGGAGGCGGAGGTCAGGTGCGTGGCTCTGAGGTGCCCGCGAACCCAAGAAACGCGATGTGGGCGAATCGGCATCGACGGCTTGGAGCGTTTGCATTCGATGCCTTGAATTGACGCTTCAGCTACAATTGAGTTTTAACTATAACTCGATGTAGAATCTATTACATACTTCACTGCTTGCTGACCAAGGAGCCCGTGCTTGAGATTTATTGCCCTATTCGTCAGCCTGCCCACCAAGGCATCGACCGGCCGCATGCGCGTCTGGCGCTCCGTCAAGGCGCTGGGCTGCGCGACGCTGCGCGATGGGGTCTATCTGCTGCCCGACTCGGCCGATAGCGCTACGGCGCTGGACGAAGTGGCGGCGCAGTCGGTCGAGGCCGGGGGCAGCGGCGAGGTCTATCGACTGTCGGGGTGTGACGAAGCTCAGGAAGCCGCGCTGCGCGCCCTGTTCGACCGGGGCGAGGAGTACGCGGGCATCGTCGAGGAGATCAAAGGGCTCGGACGGAGCCTGGCATCCCTGGACGGCGCAGCCGCCGCGCGCAAGCTCCAGCCGCTCGTGCGCCGCTTCGAGCAGGTGGCGCGCATCGACTTCTTCCCCGGCGAGGCGCAGCGGCAGACCTTGAGCCTGCTCGACGACCTGCGCGACGCGCTCACCCGCCGGCTTTCTCCCGACGAGCCGACCCCTCGGCAGGCTGACATTCCGCGACTGGAGCGGGCCGACTATCGGGGCCGTGTCTGGGCCACGCGGGCCCGTCCGTGGGTCGACCGGCTCGCCTCGGCCTGGCTGATCCGCCGGTTTATCGACCCGAAGGCCCGCATCGTCTGGCTGACGAGTCCCGCCGACTGCAAAGCCGATTGGCTCGGCTTCGATTTCGACGGTGCGACGTTCAGCCACGTCGGTACCAAGGTCACCTTCGAGACGCTGCTGGCGAGTTTTGGCCTGGAAGACGACCGGGCGCTGACGCGCCTGGGCGAAGTGGTGCATTGCCTGGACGTGGGCGGACTGCCGGTACCGGAAGCGCCGGGCATCGAACAACTGCTCGCGGGCCTGAGGGCATCCGAATCCGACGACGACGCGCTGCTTGTTCGCGCGTGCGAAGTTTTTGATTGGCTGTTGAAGAGTTACGAGGAAAAAACAACGTGAACACCCTGACCCGTCCTCAGACGGATGCCACGACTGAAGCCGTCCCTCCAGCGATGAGCTACCTGCAGCTCTTCGTTCGCTTCCTCAAGTTCGGCTTGCTCGCATGGGGCGGGCCTGTGGCTCAGATCGGCATGTTGCGCCGCGAGCTCGTGGACGAGGAACGCTGGATCTCCGTCAAACGCTTCAACAAGCTGCTTGCGGTGATGCAGGTGCTGCCCGGACCCGAAGCCCACGAATTATGCGTTCATTTGGGCATCCGAGCGAAAGGGCGGCTGGGTGGCATGCTGGCGGGACTCGGGTTCATGCTTCCCGGATTCTTGCTGATGTTCGCGCTGTCCTGGTTGTACTTCCAGATTGACATCGTGGGTACCGCGCTGGGCGCTGCGTTCCTTGGCGTGCAGGCGGCCGTGATCGCCCTGATCGTACGCGCCGTGCACCGCATCGGCGAGCACATCCTGCTCGATCGCTGGTTGTGGGCCATTGCCATCGTTTGCGCGCTGGCAGCCATAGTTCGTGTCGACTTTTGGATCACCCTGCCGGCGGGTGGGCTTGTGTACGCCCTGCTCGTGCTCAAGCATCGGGCCTCAGCACTGCTAGTGACGCTGGCAGCGGTGGCGCTGGCCACGGCCATGGCATTTTGGGCTGAGCCAACAGCAAAGCTGGTGGAAACGGTCGTTCGGGGCCAAGCCTCGGTGTTGCTCATCTTCGCCTCAGGCCTCAAGGCCGGCTTGCTCACCTTCGGCGGCGCCTACACAGCGATTCCGTTCGTTCGCAACGACGCCGTCGGGCGCGGGTGGATGACGGATGGGCAGTTCCTGGACGGCCTGGCGCTGTCCGGTGTGCTGCCGGCACCGCTCATCATCTTCGCCACGTTCGTCGGCTATGTGGCGGGGGGGGCGATCGGGGCGGTGGCCATGACGGTGGGTGTGTTTCTTCCGGCCTTTGCGTTCTCGCTGATTTTCTACGATCGGCTGGAGGCGGTCGTGGAGAACAAACGGCTACACGCCTTTCTGGACGGCGTCGCGGCTGGGGTAGTCGGCCTGATCGGCGCAACCACAATCGACTTGGCGCGGGTCACTGCCGAACGCGTGCCATCGCTGACGGCGGGCATGTCGATCTTCGCCGCGGCCCTGGCATTCCTTTATGTCTGGAAGAACAAGCTCAACGTCGTCGTCGTGATCCTCGCGGCGGGACTGGCGGGGTGGCTGGTGTTTCCGGGCCAAGGCTGAACCTGATCGAGTCAGCCTTCGTCGCGCCGTTTCCGATCCACCTTGCTGAGGAAGCCAAGATGCCTTACGAACTGAAGTCCCTTTCATGCGATCCGGCCAAACTCACCGGCCTGTCTGAGAAACTCATCGTCAGCCATTGGGAGAACAACTACGGCGGCGCTGTCAAGCGTCTCAACGCCATCGAGCAAGAGCTGGCGCAATTGAACTGGGGAGCGGCGCCGGTGTTCGAGATCAACGGCCTCAAGCGCGAGGAGATGATCGCCAGCGGTTCCATGATCCTGCACGAGGTGTACTTCGATTCCCTCGGTGGCGCGGGAGGCGACCCTGGCGGGACGCTGAAGGCGGCCATCGAGCGCGATTTCGGCTCCATGGACGCCTGGCGCGCCCAATTCACGGCCATGGGCAAGGCCCAGGGCGGCGGCTCCGGCTGGACCCTGTTGGTGTGGAGTCCGCGCCGGGGGCGTCTCGTGAACGCCTGGGCCGCCGACCACGCCCACAACCTGGCCGGCGCCACGCCGCTGATCGCCCTCGACATGTACGAGCACAGCTACCACATGGACTTCGGCGCCAAGGCCGGGGCTTACGTGGACGCCTTCATGCAAGACTTGTCCTGGACCACCGCCGAAGCGGCTTTCACCCGATTGGGAGCCTGAACATGGACCGCACCATCAAACCCGAAACCCCGAAATCCGAACTCGCCAGCACGTTCAATCCTGCTGCGGGAGGGATGCGCCCGAAACGATGTGTTGATCGCTTATCCCCACCAGGAGGCAATATGACCCGTAAAACCCGAATCCTTTTCGCCGCAGCAACAGCAGTCTGCATGCAAATGGCCGTTGCGGCCGGACCGACGGTCGACACGGCAACGATCGAGTCCGTGACGGGACTCAAGGGCAACTACAACAAGACCGAGAACGTCTTCAAGGTCAGCAAGCCGCGCGATGACGTGAAGATCAGCGTGGATCGCTGGACGATGCCCCCCTTCATGGGCCTGACATCGTGGGCTGCATTCACGCCGATGGGCGGCAGCACGATGATGATGGGCGACACGGTGCTGTTCGAGGACGAGGTCAATCCGGCCATGAGCGCCGCTCTTGAAGCCGGCCTGGAAGTGACGGCGCTGCACAACCACTTTTTCTTCGACCAGCCCAAGGTTTACTTCATGCACATCGGCGGGATGGGCGATGCGCGGCAACTGGCCACAGGGGTCAAGGCTGTGTATGACCGGGTCGCGCAGGTGCGAGCAAGCCAACCCAAACCCGCAAAGGCCTTTGGCGGCAGCATTCCCACGCCCAGCAGCATCACCGCGGCGCGCATCGAGGAAATCCTCGGCGCCAAGGCGCAAGTGAAGGACGGCATGGTCAAGGTGAGCTTCGGGCGCGAGGCGAAGATGCACGGCACACCCGTCGGCAATGAGATGGGCGTCAACACCTGGGCTGCGTTTGCAGGGACCGACGAGCGGGCCGTGGTGGACGGTGACTTCGCGATGCGTGAGGAGGAACTCCAGACCGTACTCAAGGTGTTGCGGCGAGAAGGAATCAACATCGTGGCGATCCACAACCACATGACGCACGAGGAGCCGCGCTACGTCTTTCTGCACTACTGGGGCAAAGGCAAAGCGGCGGAGCTGGCGCAGTCGTTGAAAAGGACTTTGGACGCACAGAAGGCCGTGAAATGACGCGGGCCGGCCCCTGGCGCTCTTTGCCCTGCCTCGTGGCTTGCCTGGTTGCGGCGAGGGCTGGCAGTTCGAACGCTCAGGAACAAGAGTAGGAGACCGTCATGCAATGGATTACCCGTGAACGCCCGAAAATCGACCGCATCGCCTGTCCCTGGCTGATTGCCCGCTTCATCGACGAAAGCCCGGAGTTTCTCTACGTGCCGTCGGGCGACGTCATGAGGATCGCCGCCGAGACCGGGGCTACCCCCTATGACGTCTCCGGGGCGGAACTGGGTCACCAGGGCGATCAATGCAGCTTCGATGCTTTCATCGCCAAATACCAGCTGACGGACCCGTCCGTGCAGAAGCTGGCCATCATCGTGCGCGCCGCCGACTGCGCCCAGCCGCAACTGGCGAAGGAAGCGGCCGGCCTGCTCGCCATCTCGAAAGGGCTGTCGCTCAACTTCGCCGACGACCACGAGATGCTGAAGGCAGGCATGGTGATGTACGACGCGCTCTACGCCTGGTGCGCCGACACGCCACTGAAGAAGGTCGCTCGCCTGCTTGGTTTGAAGTGATGCTGCTGCCCGCCGGAGCTGCGCCCGAGGCGCGCCTGCTGCTGATCGGTCGCGCCCTGCGGGCCTTCACCGACGGCTTCATCGCCATCCTGCTGCCGGTCTATCTGCTGGCCCTGGGGCTGGGCATGTGGGAAGTCGGGCTGATCAGCACCGCCACCCTGCTCGGATCGGCGCTGGCGACCCTGGCCGTCGGGCAGTGGGGACATCGCTTCGGGCAGCGCCGGCTGTTGCTCGCCGCCGCCTGGCTGATGGCCGCAACTGGTTTGCTGCTGGCCGGCCTGGGCGGCATCGGCGCCTCCTGGCCGCTGCTGGTCGTCGCCTTCGTCGGTACGATGAACCCCAGTGCCGGCGACGTCAGCGTCTTCCTGCCGCTGGAGCATGCGCGGCTGGCCGAATCGGCGCAGGGCGAGGCGCGCACCTTCCTGTTCGCGCGCTATACCTTCGTCGGCGCCTTGTGTGCCGCGACCGGTTCGCTGGCGACAGTGATCCCGCAAGTGCTGACCGATGCCGGCCTGGCCCAGCTCGACGCGTTGCGTCTGATGTTCGTCGCCTACGGGCTGACCGGCGTCGTGATCTTCGTCCTGTATCGCGCCTTGCCGGACCACCGTGTGCATGCGCAGGCGGCACCCGCGCCGCTGGGGCCTTCGCGCGGCATCGTGATCAAACTGGCGGCGCTGTTCTCGGTCGATGCCTTCGCCGGCGGGTTGATCGTCAATACCTTGCTCGCGCTCTGGCTGTTCGAGCGTTTCGACCTTTCGCTCGCCGCCGCCGGCCAGTTCTTCTTCTGGGCCGGGCTGCTGTCGGCCGGCTCCCAGCTCGCCGCGCCCTGGGTGGCGCGCCGCATTGGCCTGATCAACACGATGGTGTTTACCCACATCCCGTCGAGCGTCTGTCTGATCCTCGCCGCCTTCGCCGACAGCCTGCCGGTGGCGCTCGCGCTGCTGTTCCTGCGCAGCGCCCTGTCGCAGATGGACGTGCCGACGCGCTCGGCCTTCGTCATGGCGGTGGTAACGCCGGCCGAGCGCGCCGCGGCGGCAAGCTTCACCGCCGTCCCCAGGAGCCTCGCCGCCGCAGCGAGCCCCGCCATTGGCGGCGCCTTGTTCGCCGCTGGCTGGCTGGCGGCGCCGCTGGTGGCCTGCGGCCTGCTCAAGATCGCCTATGACGTTGCACTTTGGCGCGCGTTTCGGAAGTACGAGGAACCCTCCTCTTGAGAGCGCTCGCGCGCAAGCACATGGCGCGCTTCCGAAAATCGTGACCATCAGACAGAGCGCATCGCGAACGTGGCAACCGGAACTGTCCACGGCAGTTCTTGTGGAGAGGGGCAAGAGGCACAGGCGCCCCCCGAAAGGGGCGCCTGCGGACTACAACAAGCCGGCTTCGGCGAACGAGTACGGGCTGCCCTTGCCGACGATGAAGTGATCCAGCACCCGGACATCGACGGTGGCCAGGGCGCTCTTCAGCCGCTCGGTGATCGCGCGATCAGCGGCCGAGGGCTCAGTGGTCCCCGAGGGGTGCTGATGCGCCAGGATCAGCGCCGAAGCGTTGAGCGCCAGCGCACGCTGGACAACCACCCTCGGATACACCGAAGTCTGGTCGACCGTGCCCTTGAACAGCGGCTCAAAGGCGAGCACCTGGTGCTGGCTGTCGAGAAATACGACGGCGAAGATTTCGTTCGGCTCCGCGACCAGTTTCAGGCGCAGGTAGTCGCGCACGGCGGCGGGACTGCCCAGCGCTGGACCGGCCTTGAACACGCGGTTCTCCAGCAGGGTAATGGCCTGCCGGATGATCCAGTCTTCGTGCTGGGCGGCGATCAGGGTGAGCGACTCCGGGCGGGAGTCGGCGATGACGAGAGACATGGCGAACCTCCAATGGATGAGATCGGAGGGCGCCTGCCCCTGGAGGGCAAACCCTCCTGGGGACGATGGGGATGGAACAGGTGACGAGCGGGCATCCACCACCGCGGATGCGGTGGCTGTTCGCGTCAAGGGATGCGATGCGAACGGGTTTCGATCAACGCGGACAAGCCGCGCCGCAGCCTTGAAGATCGATGGCTACCTGGGCATGTCACCGGCAACGCCGGCGGGCATGTCTGGGGAATGGGCGGGTTCGGCTACGGTCGTGCTGCCGGCGGCGAGCAGGTCGATGGCCGACAGCAAGGCATCGCCTTCGACGGGACCGTGCAGCAGGAGGGTCTTGCCGGACTCGCGGTCGCGCAGTTGCAAGGCTGGCGTGGCCGCGATGCCCTGCTGTGCTGCTTCCACCGCCTGGGCACGGATGACGGCATCGGGGCGCTCGCTGTCGAGACAACCCTGCATGGCTGGCGTGAGGTCGGGATAGCGCAGGCCCTCCGGCAGGCCCTGGCCGTCGCCACGGGTGTGCGCGTAGAGCCACGCCACGGCCTGCCAGAACGCGGCATGTCCGCCAGTCTCGCCCGCGCACTCGGCCAGGCGTGCCTCGGCAGTCGCGGCCGGCTCGTGCATGGACAGCGGCAGGTGGTGCCACTGCCAGTTCACCTCGGGATGGGCGTCGATCCAGCGCTTGAGCGCGGGGAAGTAGGCCCGGCAGTACGGACACTCCAGGTCGGCGTACCCGACCACCGTGAAGCGCGCATCGGCACGGCCATACAGCCAGGGCGGGCCAGCCGGTTTCGACGCTTCGGACCCGGCGGCGGCCAGGGGCATGGACTCGGTTGCCGGATGCGGCGCGCGCAGCAGCATCCACGAGGCAACCCCAATCGTCGCCACGATCAGCAGACCGATCCAGGGATGACGGCGGGCGAATGAAGGCATGCGCATCGTGTTGCTCCCGTCAGGCCAACGTGTCCAGCGCCAGGGGTTCGATGCCCCGCGCACGGTCGATCTTCTCGGCCACGCGGAAGGCGGCATCCAGTTCGCTGATGCCGTGCTGCTGCATCAACTGGAAGCGTTCGGCCTTCTCCTCGGGTTCGGTCATCGCCATCGCCAGGTAGAGGCTGGGCGGCACGGCGCGGAACAGCACCTCCATCGACTTGGACAGGATGACGCCCTCGCTGAACTTGCCGGCTTCCTTGCGTGCCGAGAGCATCAGCGCCTTCTGCGAAGCGTTGAGTTCGCGGAAGCGCGCGATCTTCTCGACTTCATCGGGTGGCATCGACAGGCAGATCCACCACTCGATCATGTTGAGCATGGGCTCGGCCGCTTTCGGCAGGTCGTCCAGGTTCTGCGTGGCGAGCCAGAACCAGGCGCCGAGCTTGCGCCACATCTTGGTGATCTTGACCACGTAGGGCGCGAGCAGCGGGTTCTTCGTGATGATGTGGCCTTCGTCCGTCACGTTGATGATCGGGCGGCCCAGGAACTGGTCGCGCTCGGCGATGTTGTTGACGGTGTTGATGAGCGAGATGTAGGCAATCGAGAGTTGGGCGTTGTAGCCCTCGCGCGCGAAGGTGGCCAGGTCCACGATGGTGATGTCCGCCTCGGGCCACGGCGTGCCGGAGCGGTCGAACATCTCGCCGTCCACGTTCTGGCAGAACATGTCCATGGCGTCGGCCATCTCCAGCAGCCGTGCGCGCCGCATCTCCGGCAGCGTGGCGTCGCGGGCGCGCTCGCGAAGCGCGTCGCGCACATCGCGCGTGAGCACCGTGCGTCTGTCCGCCACGCAATGCTGTGCCGCATCGAGAATGCACTGGCGGATCAGGCTGCGGTCGGCGCGCGTCATGCGCGCTTCTTCCTTGTCCTCGCCGCCGGTGATCATCAGCCGTGCAGTGATCTCAAGTTCGCCGAGCACGTCGCGCTGCTCGTCGCCTTCCACGGCCATGCCGGCATCGGGCTGGTCTTCGTCGAGGGCATCGGCGTCCAGCGTCTGTACCTGGCTCGGCGTATCGACCAGGCGCCAGGCGTCGGCGAACGGAGCCAGACTGACGCCCGCGCCCGGCGCAAGTTTCACGCGATGCACGGTGAGGCCCAGCCGTGCCGCGAAGTCGCCGAACAGGCCGAAGCTGTTGCCCGCCTCGACGATGAACAGGCGCGGCCGGTAGATCGCCGTCACCTGGTTCAGGATGTTGTTGAGCGTCGCGCTCTTGCCCGAACCCGTGGGGCCGAACAGGAATAGATGCGCGTTCATCTGCCGGTCGAGGCGGTTCAACGGATCGAAGGTGATCGGGCCGCCGCCGCGGTTGAAGAACGTGATGCCCGGATGCCCCGTGCCCTGGCTGCGGCCCCAGACCGGCGCCAAGTTCGCCGCATGTTGCGCGAACATGAGCTGGGTGTACCACTGGCGCTTGTCGGCAGCCGGATCGAACACGCACGGCAGCCAGCGCAGATAGCTGTTCAGCGGCGCCACCTCGTCCTCTTCGCGTACCGGTTGCAGGCCGGCGTTGAGCATCACGTTGACGAGCTGCAGGCCGCGCGCATCGAGCTGGGCCAAGTCGCGGCCGCGCAGGTAGAACGCCAGCGCGCCGCGGTAGAGCTTGTGCGCGCTGCCGATCAGGCCGCGCGCCTGCTGCACGTCCTGCCGCGTCTGCTCCGAGGCCAGGGTCTCGCCGACGGCCTTCCTGGCGAGGTGGTTGAGGTGTGCCTCCAGCACGTCCTGGGGTGTGGCGACCAGCGTCAGGCACATCACGGTGTCCTCGGGCATCTGGTCGAACAGCGCGTTCATGGCATCGCCGCCTTTGCGCGTCTCGCCCGTCAGATGGCCCGTCACGGGTGGCGTGCGCAGGCGATCCATCACGATCACCCGATGCGGCATGCCGTCGAAGAACCACAGGCCGTTGGGCACGTCCGAACGGGGCTGGCCGAAGAACAGCCGTTGTGCGAAGTCGGTGCCGCTGGCGAGTTCGATCTCGCCCTCCTCCCGCTCTTCCGGATAGCGGGTCAGCGCGTAGAAGCGTTCCCGGTCTTCGGCAGTGGCGCCGAGCAAGGTCGGATTCGGGTTGAACCAGCGCAGCAGCCAGGCGTGAATGTCCGCCGCGCCGAGACGCCGGGCCTTCACGCCGGCATTCGCCAGCCCGCCGACGAGGCGGTCGCAGATCGTGGTCAGCGCCTGCTCGGGCGACTGGCCGCGCCGTGGGGTCGGGGCCGCGGACGTGCGGCGGTAGACCACCATGCGCACGCGCCGCACCTGGCCGCGCCACGGCAGGCGCGTCACCGTGGTGTCTTCGAACAGGCCACCCGGCTTGGCGATGGCCCGCAGGTGATGGGCGAAGAAGCGCAGGTAGAAGTCGCTGAACGCGCTGCCCTGCGCACGTGGCTGCAGATAGTTCGCCAGGGAGCGCAGATAGTTGTCCCAGTCGGCCTCGTCCTGGGCGTAGAGCTGCACCACCCATGGGTTGTCGTCCAACTCGTCGAAGGAGTCCTGCAGGGCGTTCTCCAGCGCATCGCGCGCCTGCCATAGCCAGGCCATCTCGCGGCCCTCGGTGCCGACCGGCGCCAGCTCGAAGAAGGCCGCCACCGACTGGCCGTCTTCCAGCAGCATGCACTTGCTGCCGGGCAGGTACTCGACCCAGGGCAGCAAGTCCGCGAACGACGGCGCGACGCCATAGAGCGCATCGTGGTCGGCCTGGGTGGCCGGCCTGCGCTGGCCCCGGCCGAGCGCGCTGCCCGGCTCGGCGACACCCTGTGCCGCCAAGGCCGTTACGTGCCGTGCCCAGGCATCATCGGCCGCATCCACGGCGTCAGCAGGCGATGCGCCGGGCTTGCGTGACCACCAGGCCATCAGTAGTCCTCCACGCGCTCGCCCGGCATCGCGTACTGCACGCGCTGGTAGAGCGGGAACACCGTGCTGTAGCCGGGCACCGGCACCGGGTCGGTGCCCACCAGGTGCGGGAATACGTACATCACCAGGTCGGGGTTCGGCAGGCGGTGGAACTGGCGGTAAATCTCGTTCTGCGCGGTACGGGTGTAGCGCGCCTGCATGCCGGGCGTTGCCTGCACAGCGGCCTCGGTCAGCGGCCGGCGCAGGCCCTGGCGCGCATCGAGCAGTTGCCGGGCGGCTTGGCCGCCGCCCGCGCTGCCGCCGGTCTCCTGATGCCAGATGTCGAGCATGGTGCTGTCGCCGTGCGGCAGCAGCTTCTCCTTGCTGGTGGCGCAGCCGCCGAGCAGAGTGGCCGCCAGCAGCACGGCGGCCGTGTCAATCCAGATCCGAGGCATGGGCTTCTCCGGTGCGTTGGTGGACCCGACGCCCCTTGGCGTCGTAGTCGATGTCGAGCGGCTGCTCCAGATGCACGGCCACTTTGGCGCCCGGCTGCACGTAGACCGCCGCGAAGGCCTGGCCGTAGAGCTTGTTGACCCAATCGGCCATGTCGCGCACGCCGCCCGCGAGGATGCGGCCCATCGCTTCGTTGCCGCTGATGCCGACGGTGCCCAGCGAACCGTTGCTGTTGGCGACCACGGCCACGCTACCGTTGTCGGACTTGATGAGCGAGGCCGCGCCGGCGCCGGCCGCGGTGATGAGCGCCTGGCTGCCCAGGTACTGCTGGGCGTTGCTGCGCCGCTCGCCGCTGACGCAGGGAATGCCGTAGGGGTCGCTGATCCAGCCCAGGCCGCCTTGGATGCTGGCGCCGTTGTGACCCGCGTTGCCGCCGCTGCTGCCGCCCTTGCTGCTGTCCTCCGGCACCGTGCGGATGGTGCCGTCCTGGAACACGAACGTGACCGAGCGGATTTGCCCGCGCACGCACGAGAGCGTCCAGTCGCCCGAGGCCGTGCCGCTGACCACGGCGCCGGCCACGTCGGGGATGTCGATGCCGTTGGCCGTGAGGTTGTCCGGGCCGATCAGAACCTTGAACGGATAGGGATCGTTGACGGTTCCGTCGATCGGCACGCGCCCGATCAGCGCCGTCATGGCAATCGACCCCATGAGCGTCGAGTTCGACGGCACGGTGTAGACCGCCTTCGTGGATGCGCCCACCGCGCGGCTGCCGACGTCGGCGACCGATTCCACTGCGGCCGACAGGCTTTTCTGGCCCGGCCCGAAGCTCAGGGGAAAGCTCGGCTCCTTGCTGCCGTTCCTGGCGTCGACCTTGGCATCGTCGGGCTCGACCCACTGCGTGCCACCGGCGCCGCGGTTGAAGCGCTGGCCATCACCCTCTTCCAGCCCCAGCCCGACGGGCAGGTCGGACGGGCCACCCTTGCCGGCAAGGCCGTCCAGTTGCCGCTGCAGATCCTGCAGCAGCCCCTGGGTCTGCTGCCTGTCGCTGGCCACCTGGGTGCGCTCCTGCTCCAGGCGATTGCGTTCGCCTTCCAGCGCGCTCTGGATGCGTTGGTCGATCGCGCCTTCCCGCGCACGCAGGCGCTCGTTCTCGGCCTTGTGCTGCTTGTTGTCGCCGAGCGCGCTCTGCAGCTCGGTGCGCAACTGCTTCACCTGGGCCACCAGCGTGGCGACGGTATCGCGCGGCGTGTCGCCAGCGATGCCCAGGGCTTTCATCTCCTCGGGCGTGAGCGTACCGGCCGCGCCCTTGGGGGCGGGCTGGCCGCCGGGGGCGCCGGAGAACAGCTTGATGCCGACGAACACCAGCAGCAGCGCCATCGGGATCAGCAGCCACTTGAGCAGCGGATTACTCTTCATCGCGCGCTCCTCCGGTCGAGCCGGCCGCGGCGGCCGGCGGCAGGTTCACGCTGGCGTCGATCGGGCTCAGCGCCGGCAGCAGCGACTCGGCCAGGCCGTGGCCGCGCGTGACCAGATAGAGCACCGTGGTGTCGGACGGGGTACCGGCCGGCCCCAGGTTCGGATGCTGGAAGGTCGCCGCCACGAAGTTCCCCTGCAGGGCGCGCGGGTCGAGGTCGAGCCAGCGCGCCGAGGTGTTGGTGAGTCGCACGGCCGTCACCCACTGGTCTTCCAGGCGCCACGCGGCCAGTGCCCGCGCGTGCACCGGCAGCGTCGGCAGCAAGGTGTCCAGCGCGAGGCCGCGGCGCAGGTTCACGCGCCCGATGCCGGCGACCGGCTCGACGGTGCGCAGCGGCGCGTACAGGCTCTGCGCGGCATGGCGCGTCAGCACGACCGGTACCGGCGTTTCGCGCCGGAGAAGGGGTTTGTCCGCGGGCGCATCGGCCTGCTCGTCCGCGCCGCTTGCTGCACCGCCGCCGTAGCGCTTCGCGGGGGCTTCCGCTTCCACGATGCGCACCGGCTCCAGCGGCGCCTGGCCGTCCTTCGCCGGCTCGGCGGCGATGTCGAGCAGGATCAGCGCGCCGGATTCCACGTCCTGCAGTTGCAGCCGCGTGGGCGGAATCGGCTCGCTCGCCCGCAGGTAGATCGCGCCGCCCGCACTCTGCACGCGCAGGTGGTCGCCGACGCTGGCCGGCACGCCGACGCGCACATTGCGGTCGATGAAGACCACGCGCTCCTGGCCGACCACCAGCGGCACCGGCAGGGGCAGGCGCTCCCAACGCAGGATTTCCACGGCCTGGCTGGCCGGCACGACACCGAGGATCAGCAGGACGCCGGCCAGGGCCGACCAGTTAACGGGCTTCATGGGGAGTCTCCCTGCAGATGGCCGGAGGCATTGGCGGGCACGCCGGCCTGGGTCGGCGTCGGCGACGGTTCGATGCGCTGGGGTGCGCTGGCGTAGCAGTCCAGCGCCAGGCCGAAGGGGTTGTGCTCGGGGTCGATGTCCAGCCGGACGACCTTGATGGGGTAGCGCACCAGGGCGCGCTTGACCTGCTCGGAGCCGTAGTATTCGTCCGCGCTCACGTCGAGCGTGACGATCCAATCGCGGTCGGAAACCACCTTGACGCGCGTGGCCGGATCATCGCCGTAGCCGCGGCCGGGAATCTCGTAGATGCCGCGCACGCGCTGACGCAGCTCGCCACTGGCACGCCGGTACTCGTAGTCCTGCTGCAGGAAGGCCCGGCAGCTCGGCGTCAGGTAGGCCGACAGCGCGCGCAGGTTGCGCGGGTAGTCTTCTTCGCCGTTCGTGGGCCAGCGCTGTACCTGCTGCCAGATGTAGAAGGAGAAGGCATACACGCTCTCGGGCGGCACGTCCCACCACTTGCGCGTGCTGCCCGAGCGCAAGTCCGGCGGCACATGGATGGTCAGACTCTTCGGCGCACTCCACCAACCGAAGCCGAGCAGCAGCGCCACCACGAACAACGCGCCGGCCCCCAGACGCAACGTCTTCACGTGCGCCTGCAGGTGCGCAACCTCGTTCTTGAAACGGCTCATGGCGTACCTCGATCGGCATTGCGCCGGGTAGTCCAGTAGCCCGAGCGGGTGATGAGGCGCTGGCCGCCCAGGAGCGCTGCCAGCGCCGGGTGCCGCAATGCCAGCCGCCACTGGAGCTGCCGGTACAGCCAGGTGTCGGGCCGGCCGCGCTTCTGCGCGCGCAGGAAGCCGCCACCGACGAAGACGCCCAGCGCGATACCGGCGACGATCAGCGTGGGCACCACGGCGATGCTGTGCGTGAGCCAGGCCAGCGGCAGGCCGAGCGCGAACCCGGCGGCGGCCGACAGGCCGGTGCAGATC
>JALRLM010000467.1 GCA_023254435.1 Hydrocarboniphaga sp. | reverse complement strand
GGCCAGATCGGCGACCGCCAGGTCCGTGCCATGGGCACGATGGGCGGATCGGTGGCCAACAACGACCCGGCGGCCTGCTGCTGGCGGAATTGCGCCAGCCAGCGGGTGTAGCTGTCCAGGTCTTCGCTGTAGGTCTGCACTCGGCCGTCGGCAACCAGCCATAGTTCGTCGGTGGTATCGCGAATCAGCGCCCGGTCGTGCGAGACCAGCAGCATGGCGCCCTCAAAGGCCTGCAGGGCGACGGTCAGCGCATGGCGCATTTCCATGTCCAGGTGGTTGGTCGGCTCGTCGAGCAGCAGCAGGTTGGGGCTCTGGTACACCACCATTGCCAGCGCCAGACGCGCTTTTTCGCCACCCGAGAACGGACCCACGGGCTCGTAGACGCGATCGCCCTTGAAGTTGAAGCCGCCCAGGAAGGTGCGTAGCGCCTGCTCGCTGGCCTTGGGGTCGATACGCCGGAACAGCACGATGGGCGAGGCCTCGGGATCGAGCTCTTCGGTGGTGTGCTGGGCGAAGTAGCCCACGCGCAGGTGCGGGTCGCGCATCAGATCGCCGGCCAGCGCTGGAATGGCGCCGGCGATGGTCTGCACGAGCGTGGACTTGCCGGCGCCGTTCTGGCCCAGCAGGCCGATGCGCTCGCCCGGCGCGACGAGCACGCGCAGCTTGTCGAGGATGACCTTGTCGCCGTAGCCGGCGGTGACGTCGTCGAAGCGCACCAGCGGCGAGGGCAGGCGATCGGGCTCGGGGAATTCGAAGCTGAATTCCGAATCGGCGTGTACCGCCGCCACCATCTCCATGCGTTCCAGCGCCTTGATGCGGCTCTGCGCCTGCGTGGCCTTGGCGGCCGACGCGCGGAAGCGGTTGATGAACTTCTGCAGGTGCGCAACCTGCTTCTGCTGCTTGGCGTAGGCGCCGGCCTGCAGCGTCATGCGTTCGGCGCGCTGGCGCTCGAACTGGCTGTAGTTGCCGGTGTAGAGATTCGCCTTCTGGTTTTCCAGGTGCAGCGTGTGCGTGGTGACGTCGTCGAGAAATTCGCGATCGTGGCTGATCACCATCAGCGTGCCCGGATACTGCTTCAGCCAGCCCTGCAGCCAGATCACCGCGTCGAGATCGAGGTGATTGGTCGGTTCGTCGAGCAGCAGCACGTCGGAGCGGCGCATCAGCGCGCGCGCCAGATTGAGACGCATGCGCCAGCCGCCCGAGAAATCTGCCACCGGACGCTGCTGCATCTCCTGCGAGAAGGAGAGGCCGTGCAGCAGTGCGGCGGCGCGTGCACGCGCCGAGTAGCCGCCGATGATGGCCAGGCGCTCGTGGATCGCGCAGATGGTGTCGATGTCCTCGGCCGCCTCGGCTTTTTCGAGCTTGCGTTCGAGCTCGCGCAGTTCGACGTCGCCGTCGAGCGCGAATTCGATCGCCAGGTCCGGCAGCGCCGGGGTTTCCTGCGCGGCGGTGGCGACGTCGAGATTCTTGAGCGAGGACATCTCGCCCTTGTCGGGCGCGAGCTGACCCAGCACGGCCGCGAACAGCGTGGACTTGCCGGTGCCGTTGCGGCCGATCAGGCCGACGTGCCAGCCGCCATGGATGGAGAACGAGGCATCTTCGAGTAGCGCGCGCGGACCGCGGCGCAGGGTGAGGCGGGAAGCGGAGATCATCGCCAATTGTACGGGGTCGGGAGCCTCGACCGCCGTCGGCGGTCGAAAAATCTACGGGTGGAGCCGCGAACCGGCGGCCTCAGGTCGTCGGCCGCGCGCGTTCGGCCGAGGGCTGCACCTTCACCGAGCAGGTCGTTCCGGCCACCAGCGCGACGCCGGCCGGCAGTGGATCGAGCGCGATGCGCACGGGTACGCGCTGCGCCAGCCGCACCCAGTCGAAGGTGGGGTTGACGTTGGACAGCAGGGCCGGCCCCTGGGCGTTGTCGCGGTCGGTGATGCCGCGCGAGATGCTGTCGACGTGGCCTTGCAGGCGCCGGCCGTCGAGCAGGCGGATCTGCGCGGCGTCGCCGGGCGCCAGCCGTGCCAGTCGCGTTTCCTCGAAGTAGCCGTAAACGTAGTAGGAATCGGCGCGCACCAGCGCCAGCGCGGCGTGGCCGGCGGTGGCGTAGTCGCCCGTGAAGGTGGCGAGGTTGGTGATGTAGCCGTCGGCCGGTGCGCGTACGTCGGTGCGCTCCAGGTCCAGTTCGGCGGCGTCGAGCGAGGCCTGCGCCTGGGCGACGGCGGCCTGCGCCCCCGTGAGGGCGAAGTTGGCGGCCTGGATCTGCTCCTCGGCCACCACCACGCGCTGCACCATCGCACGGCGATGCGCGGCGTCCTGGCGCTGCGCCAGTTCCGCGCGCCTCGCGGTCAGCGTGGCCCGGGCTTGCGCCAGCGCCTGGCGATAGCGCTCGGGATCGACGCGCATCAGCACCTCGCCGGCACGCACGAACTGGTTGTCGTGCACGGCCACTTCGGCGACCAGGCCCGAGACGTCGGGCGCGAGGTTGACCACGTCGGCGCGCACGCGGCCGTCGCGAGTCCAGGGTTCGTCCATCTCGTGCTGCCACAGGCGCCAGCCGGCGAAGGCGGCGACCGCGACGAGCGCGCCGGTCAGGGCCAGGCGCAACAGGGATTTGAGCAGGTTCATGGTCGTGAATCGAAGAGGCGAACAGGTGGATGTCAGGAAGCGAAGCTCAGCGACAGGCCCGCGAACAAGGCGACGAACAGGCTCAGCCGCGCCAGCGAGGGGTGCCAGAACCAGCGATAGAAGCCGGCCCGCGACAGCAGGCTTTCGAGCGGCCAGAAGATCAGCGCGCTGAGCACGAACAGCGGCAGCAGGGCCGGAAACAGCACGCCGTTGACGGCGAACTCGGGGGCGAGGTCAGGTGCCATGCACGGCTCCGGTGAGTGCGGGAGCGGCCGTTTCGGCCTGCGCCTGCAGGTCGGCGTACCAGCGTGGATCGGCCAGCAGCAGGCGCAGCTGACGCAGGGCCGCGTGCAGCGCGGCGTCGGCCTGGGCCTGGCGATGCCAGCGCGGCGAAGCGGAGGTCTCGCTGGCGCGCGCCGCGAGCGTGTCGGACAGCGTGCGCTCGACATCGGCCAGCGCGGCGATGCCGCGGCGACGGCCGTCGTCGTCGGGCTCGGCGTAGAAGCGCGCCAGGTCGCGCCACAGGCGCAGCGGCACGGTGACGTGGCCCTGGCGTTCGGCCGCCTCGCGCGCCGCCAGCGTGGCGTGGCCGGCGTCGAGCACGGCCAGCGCGCAGGCCGTCAGGCGCGGTCGCTGGTCGGCGCGCTTGGGGCCATTGCGGCCGACCAGGATGGTCAGCAGTTCGCGCACGCCGTGGTCTAGCCGGTGGCGGCGGCGTTCGATGTCGCCGGCGCAGCAGCGCGCCGCATAACTCCAGAGGCTGCGGCGCAGGCGGCGCGAAAAGCCGCTCGCGGTCGGCACCAGCGCGGCGAAGGCCACCATCGCCATGAAGCAGGCGCCCAGCGAACTCAGGCTGTCGTTGAGCACGGCGGGCAGGTCGTAGGCCGGCGCCGGCTGCAGGTTCAGCAGCACCGGAAAGAACATGCCGATGCCGCGCCCGATCGAGGCGGTGGCGGGTTTCACCGTGATCCAGGCGCAGGCGGCCAGGAACGGCGACAGCAGCAGCGCCAGCGCGACGTAGTCGTCGGCATGCGGCAGCACCGCGAACTTGAACACCACGGCCATCACGCAGCTGCTGCCGATCGAGATCGCCATGTCGCGCACCGCGGTCCGCGGCTGCGGCAGCGAGGCGAACAACGTGCACAGCACGGCCGTGAACAGCAGCGCGTTGGGACCGCGCGGCCAGTCGGTGGCGATCCAGAACGAGGCCATCAGCAGAATCGCGACGAAGCCGCGCAAGCCCATCAGCAGCGCCTCGACGGCGTCGGTGTGCGGCAGCCAGCCGGTGGCCGCGCGTGGCCGCGCGGCTTCGGGCCGCACGAAGTCGACGTAGGCGCCCGTGAAGTCCACGTAGCTGTCGACCAGCCGCGCGAAGCGCTCGGCCAGGGCGTCGAAATCGAGCTGCGCCTCGACGTCGTCGGCTGCGATCAGCTGGCGTAGCGCGGCCAGCCGCTCGGGCAGGGCATCGCGCCAGACCTGCAGGCGATGCTCGATGGCCGCGGCTTCGTCGGCGGTGCGCGGGCTGTGCCCGTCGTGCGCGAGCAGGCGCGCGAACTGCCCCGCGATTTCGCCGGCCAGCGCCACCGCGGGGTTCGACGAGCGGGCGCTGCGCAGGCGATCGAGCGCCATGCCCCAGGCGTGCAGGTGGGTGTCGCTGCGGCTCATCGCATCGGCGAAGCGGCGCAGCTGCGGCGCATAGCGACGCTGTTCGGCGCTCTCGAAATGCGCGGCCTCGCGACGCAGTTCCAGCGCCAGCGCGGCTTCGGCCAGGGCCAGCCCGCGGGCGAGCCGCTGCTGCGGCTGCGAGCGGCCCGAGAGCAGCGTGCCGGCATGGTCGGCGACGTCGGCGTAGGCGCAGCGCACGGCGTCGCGCAGCGTGTGCGAGGCGTATTCGGGCAGCAGGATGTCGGCGACGATCACCGCGCTGACGATGCCGACGATGACCTCGGTGGCGCGCATCACTGCGATCTCGAAAACCGCTTCGGGCGTGGCGATGGCGGGCAGGGCGATGATGCCGACGGTGTAGCCGGCCAGCACGAAGCCATAGGCACGATAGCCGCGCACGTAGGCCGCGCCGGCCGTGCAGCAGCCGATCCACAGCGCCAGCGCGATCACGAACAGCGTGCGTTGCTCGACCAGCGTCGCCACCAGCGTCACCGCCGCGACGGCGCCGACGAAGGTGGCGCAGATGCGATAGAAGCCCTTGGCGATGACGTCGCCCGAGCGCGGCGCTGCGACGATGAACACGGTGATCATCGCCGTGCCCGGCGCGCCGAGTTCCAGGGCCATCGACACGCCCAGCGCCAGCAGCGCGGCCAGCACCGTGCGCAGCACGAACAGCAGGCGCGGCGCGTCGACGCGCAGCCAGTCGGCCCAGGTTTCGCGCGCCAGCCTGATCGTCGATCCGCTCATTTGCGCTTGCCGCGCAGCAGGTCCGAGCGCGCGATCAGCCGCCGCGCGTGGCTTTGCATGGCGATGGCCTCCTGCGTGTCGAGCGGGCCGAACAGCTCGTCGATCATCGCCCACACCGCCGGCTGCGCGGCTTCGATGTGGGCGTGGCCCGCTGCGCTCAGGCGCACGCGCACGGCGCGGCGATCCTGCGCATCGGGCTGGCGCTCGACCCAGCCGGCCGCGACCAGGGCGTCGCAGATGCGCGTGAGATTGGCCGGCTTCTCGCCGCTGGCCAGGCTCAGGTCGCTGACGATCATCGATTCGTCGGGCGCGTCGTAGAGCACCATCGCCACTTCGTAGGTCGCCAGCGTGAGACCGTTGGCGGCCAGCACGTCCTGCAGGGTTTCCTGCATGCGCTTGTGCAGGTGGGTGAGCACGCGCAACAGCATCACGCGCTCGTAGGGCAGCTTGCCGAGCCGCTGGCGACGGCGGCGCAGGCGCGCTTCGATGGGGCTGAAGCTGTCTTCGTTGTCGCTCATGAGGCGTGCTCCGGAGTGGCGTCGACCGGCGTCGAATGGGCGGCCTGCGTTTGCGCTTCGAGCTGCTCGTCGAAACCGCCGCCGAGTGCCTGCATCAGCGCGGCCTGAGTCTGCAGGCGCGCGGCGCTGCTGCGCACCAGCGCCTCGCGCGCGGTGAACAGCGCGGTCTGCGCCTGCAGCACGTCGAGATAGCCGGTGAGGCCGGCCTCGAAGCCTTCGTGGGCCTGGTCGTAGGCGCGCTGCGCGGCGTCGACGGCGTCGCGCGTGTCGCGGTTCTGCGCCTCGGCGCCGCGGCGTGCCGACAGCGCGTCGGCCGCCTCGTGCAGCGCGCCGATCACCGCGGCGTCGTAGGCGTCGACGGCGAGATCGAACTGCGCGGTGCTGCCGTGCAGCCGGGCGCGCAGTTCTTCGCCGCGAAAGTAGGGCAGCGTGAACGCCGGTCCCAGCTCCCAGGCAGCGGAGTCGGGCTGCAGCAGCTTGTTGAACGACAGCGCCTGCAGGCCGATCAGGCCGTGCAGGTCGAAGTTGGGGTAGAAGCGCGTGCGCATCGCCTCCACGCCGTGGCCCGCGGCTTCGACGCGCCAGCGCTGCGCCACCACGTCGGGGCGGCGGCCGATCAGTACGGCCGGCGCGGCCTGCGGCAGGTCGAGCGCGGCCTCCAGGCTCAGCGCGGGCGTGCCCAGCATCTCGCCGGCACCGGGGCCTTCGCCGGCCAGCGCGGCCAGCGCGTAACGCGACTGCTCGATGGCGGACTCGCTGGCGTCGAGCCGTGCGTGCAGCAGCGGCAGCTGCGCCTGCACCTGCGACAGCTGCAGGTCGGCCACCAGGCCGGCTTCGCGCAGGCGGCGCGTCAGGTCGATGATCTGGCGGCGCTGCTCGACTTCGGCTTCGAGTTCCTCGTGCAGCGCGCAGGCCAGCGAGTAGTCGACGTAGGCGCGCACCACGGCCGATTCCAGCGCGAGCCGGGCGGCGCGCGCCTCGAGCTCGCTGGCGCGCTGGCGGCCCAGCGCAGCCTCGACGGCCTGACGGTCGCCGCCCCAGATGTCGAAGTTGTAGATGAACTTGAGGTTGAGCTGGTTCTCCCAGTATTCGCCGCCGCCCAGCGGCGCCGGGAAGATGTGGTTGCTGCTGTAGCGCAGGCGGCGCGACAGGCCTTCGGCGTCGACACCCGGACCCAGCACGTCCTCGGCCGCCTCGGTGGCGGCGCGTGCACTGTCGACGCGGTCCTGCGCGGCCTTGAGATGTGGGTTGCCGGCCACGGCGCGGGCGATCAGGGCGTCGAGCTGGGTATCGCCGAACCCGCTCCACCACTGCGCCTGCGGCCAGCCCGCCACGCTCAGCGGCGTGCCGTCGGCAGCGGTATGGCCACCCAGCGCCTCGCCGCCGTCGAGCTGGCGGGCGTCCACGGGCAGGCGATGCGAGGCGATGCCACCGATATCGGCGCAGGCAGCCAGCAGGACACAGGCCGACAGGCCGAGTCCGGGCATGAGATGACTTGATTTCATCCGTAAATATTACATCACTAAAATATATTGGAATGTAATTTTTATGGATGAAGCGAATCGGTGATCCGGATCGCGCCGTCGCGGCGGCCGCCAGCCGCGGGCGCGATGCGGGCCGATGCACCAGCCTGGACCTTCGGCTCCACCGTGGACCGACGACGAGGCCCGCTGCCGACGGCCATTCCGGCCTGGGAGGCGGCCCTTCGCGGCGAGGCGGGCGATCGGCCGGATCGTTTCGGCGGTTTTTTTATGCCGCCTGGTTCAGGTGTCGACTTTGAGCCCGTTTTTTGCTTAACCGGAGATTGCCGTCCGGTAAGGGCGCTGGCGGCAGTTACCGTGCGGTCGTGTCCGCCGGGCGCGTCATGAGGGCGCTATCCACCTAATCGTCACTGTATGGGAGCGTTACCGTGCACAAGTCTATCCTCGCCGTCGTCCTGTCCCTCGCTTCTTTCGCCGCTGGTGCCCAGGGCTATTCCAAGGGCACCTACACCGGCACCTCGGGCTCGGACAGCCCGCTGGCCGTCAACAACTCCGACTACGAAGACAAGAACGGCGACGGCTGCGTCGATGCTTCGGAGCTGAAGCCGGGCTCGCAGCTGTTCAAGCGCCTGCAGACCCGCGATGCCAACCACGACGGCAAGCTCTGCAAGGACGAGTACTACTTCAACTGAAGTCGTCGTCGATCCGCCGCGTCACCGACGCGCGCAGCGATCGAAAACTCCGGTGGCGCCTGCCACCGGAGCGTTTTGCGAAGCGGCAGTGATCGCAGGGCCGCTCGCGTTTTTCCGTCCTGATTCCCGGGTTTCGTTCGTGGTCGCTTGCGGCCGCGCGGCTTGACAGCGGCTTTGTGGAGTCCGCAGGCTGCCCCGCTTTCGCCGACGGAACACTCCATGCGATCGAAGAAGCAATCGTCCTCGCCCTGGCTCGCGCTGATCGTGATCGCGCTGATCGTCGCCGGCGCGGCCTATTGGTACTGGCACACGCTGGATCGGGCTCAAAACGGTGCGGAAGGCTATCCGCCGCTGCCGTCACCCGCGCAATCAGTGGGAGAGGCGCCGGCACCACCGCCGTCCGAACCGCAGTATCCCGCGCCCGAAGACCCGGCTCCCGACGTCGCCGGCGCGCCTGCCGCGCCGTCACCCGACGGTGGCGACGCCAGTACGCTCGAAGCGCTGGGCAACTTGTTCGGCCAGGATTCGCTGCCGTATTTCGTGCCGTCGAACCTGATCCGCCGCTTCGTGATCACGGTCGACAATCTGCCCGAGCGCAACCTGCCGACGCGCGTGCGTCTGATGGCCCGCGTACCGGGCGATGTCGAGGTGATGCAGGATCAGGGCAAGACCTACTGGTCGGCTGCCAATGCGCAGCGCTACGCGCCGCTGGTGTCGATGCTGACGATGGTCGAGACCCGCACGCTGGTCGACGCCTACTACCATCACTACAAGCTGTTCCAGTCGGCCTATGCCGAACTCGGCTACGGCAATCGCTACTTCAACGATCGCTTCATCGCCGTCATCGACCATCTGCTCGCGGCGCCGGTCATGACGATGCCGGCCGAGATCGTGAAGCCCAAGGTGGGCTACGAGTTCGTCGACCCGGCGCTCGAGGGCCTGTCGATTGGGCAGAAGATGATGTGGCGGCTGGGCCCCGAGCAGCAGAGCGTGGTCAAGGACAAGCTGCGCGACCTGCGTGCGCAGATCGTCGCGCGCAGCCGCAGCAAGCCCAGGACGACGCCCTGAGCGGAACCTGGACAGCGCTCGCGATATTCACGATGAGCGTCGTTATCTGAACTAGCTGAACGTAGCGACCGCGTAGAGCGCGTTTTCGCAGAACATGAGTTCATAGCGAGTTCATTGCGTGCGCCTAGTCTGTAAGGGTCAACAGACAAGGAGGAAGCACGACATGGACGTCACTAACAAGCTTCTCGTCGCTCTGGTCGCTGCTGGACTCTCGATGCCCGCGATGGCCGAGGTCTACACCAATGAAGACGGCCAGCGTGTCGAGTGCCACTACGAGCAGACCCAGAGTGACAAGGGTCATCCGGTCGCCGCTCCGCTGGCTGGCGCGGTGGTCGGCGGCGTCATCGGCCACCAGTTCGGCGGTGGTCGCGGCAACGACATCGCCACGGCAGCCGGTGCGGTCGGCGGTGCCTATGCCGGCCAGAAGTACAACGACGGCAAGACCGAGGACAGCGTCGCCACGCGCAAGGTCTGTGAGCCCATCGGATAGAAGCCGAGTTGGCATCGACACCCAGAAGCCCGCTTTCGAGCGGGCTTTTTCATGGCGCTTCGCCGCCCGCCTCCGGCATCGGCGCGGGAGCGTCGGCGGCTCGCTGCTGCGGTAGCTGGAAGCGGCGGCGCCCAACCGCGATCGATCCGAAGCCGATGGCCGCGATCAGCACCGCCACGCCGGGCCAGCCCGTGAGATTCCACAGCGCCGCGGGCAGCACGCCGCCGACGCTGCCGCCCAGGTAGTAGCACAGCACGTAGAGGCCCACCGAGGTCGCGCGTGCCTCGCCCGAAGCCTCGGTGACGAAGCTCGTGGCGCTGGTCTGCGCCAGGAACAGGCCGGCCGAGAACAACGTCAGCGCGACGACGACGCCGGGCAACGAGGGCACCAGGCTCAGGGCCAGGCCGGCGATCGCCAGGCTCCAGGCGATGGCGAGCAGGCGGGCGTGTCCGTAGCGGTTGAGAAGTCGCCCGCCCAGCGGCGTCACCAGCACGCCCACCAGATACACCGCGAAGATCGACGACAGCGCCGCCGGCCCCAGCGAGAACGGCGGACGCGCGAGTCGCAGCGTGATGTAGGTGAAGCCGCCGACCAGCGCGAACAGCAGGCTGAAGCCCACCAGATAGGCGCCGCGCAGTTCGGCGCGCGCGAGCAGGCGTCGCATGGTCGACAGCGGCGAAGCGCCGCTGCTGCGCGGGGTTTCGTGTTCGGGCGGCAACCAGGCGCGTATCGCCAGCGCCAGGATCAGCTGCATCGTCGCCAGCGCACCGAAACCCCACTGCCAGCTGCTGAATTCGGCGACGAAGCCCGACAGGAATCGCCCACAGAATCCGCCACCGATGGTGCCGGCGACGTACAGCGCGGTGACCTGCCGCGCCTGCTGCGCGGGCCAGTGCGAGCCGATGTAGGCGACGGTGACGGCGAAGATGCCCGGCAGGCACAGGCCCTGCGCGAAGCGCGCGGCGATGAGCTGTTGCGGCGACTGTGCCAGCGCGACGCAGGCGGCCGGCAGCACCACCGCGAACGCCGCGCCGACGATGACGCGGCGACGGCCGATGCGGTCGGCCAGCAGGCCCGCGAACGGCGCGGCCACGGCGACGCCGAGCGTGCCGGCGGACACGATCATGCCGGCCAGCGCAGCGCTGTCGCCGAGCCAGGCATGCAGCAGCGGCATCAGCGACTGCGGCGCATAGAGGCTGAAGAAGGCCGCCGCGCCGGCCAGCACGATGGCGAGCCGGCGACGATCGCGACCTTCCGCTAAGGGAGGACTCGGCGGCATCTGGCTAAGCTAGCGCCCTTTCCGAACGCGATCCGAAATCGACATGAGCATGCGCTACGTGCTGGCCCGCGAGGCCGGCGGCCCCGAGGTTCTGAGCATCGCCACCGGCGAGCGTCCGCAGCCGATGGCGCGGCAGGTGCTGATCCGCGTCATGGCGGCCGGCGTCAACCGGCCCGATCTGGCGCAGCGCCAGGGCGCCTATCCGCCGCCCGAGGACGCCAGCCCGATCCTGGGGCTCGAAGTGGCGGGCGAGGTGGTGGCGGTCGGTGAACAGGTCGCTCAATGGAAGATCGGTGATCGGGTGTGCGCGCTCACGCATGGCGGCGGCTACGCCGAGTACGTGAGCGTGCACGAAACCCATTGCCTGCCGTGGCCGAAGGGTTTCGACGCGATCCGCGCCGCGGCCTTGCCGGAGACCTATTTTACGGTCTGGGCCAACGTGTTTCAGCTCGGACGGCTCACGGCCGGCGAGGCGTTTCTCGTGCATGGCGGCAGCAGCGGCATCGGCACCACGGCGATCCAGCTCGCCAAGGCCTTCGGCGCCACCGTCTATGCCACCGCCGGCACGGCTGCCAAGTGCGAGGCCTGTCGCCAGCTCGGCGCCGATCACGTCATCGACTACCGGCAGCAGGACTTCGAGGCTGAGATCAAGCGCATCGGCGGCGGTCGCGGCGTGGACGTGATCCTCGACATGGTCGGCGGCGGCTATCTCATGAAGAACGTCCGCAGCCTGGCCATGGACGGGCGCATCGTCATGATCGCGACCATGCAGGGGCCCAAGATGGAAGTGGACCTGCGCCAGATCATGAAGCGCCGCGCTTCGCTGACCGGTTCCATGCTGCGTCCGCGCACGCTGGCCGAGAAGGGCCGCATCGCCGCCGAGCTGCGCGAGCAGGTGTGGCCGCTGCTGGAGTCGGGCCGCTGCGCACCGCTGATCGAGGCGGTGTTCGAGCTCGAGCAGGTGGAGCAGGCGCACCGCCGGCTGGAGGATGGAGCCCACATCGGTAAAATCATGCTGCGCGTCGCGGATTGAAGCGGCGCACCGTTGCCTGCGGGCGGCGGATTCACCCTCGATTCAGTGCGCCGACGCCACCGTTCCTGGCGCTCGCGTGGCGCGCTCCGGCGATGTGCCGGGCTGCGCGCGGAATCGAAGTCCAGAAACAAGCCGTACTTCATTACACCTCAAAGGGGAAACGACATGGCCGACATCGACGTCAAGCGTGCGCATGGCCGCTCCGTGGCCGAAGCGCGCAAGATGGCCGAAGTGCTGATCCGCAAGCTGAGCCAGCAGTTCGAGTTCGAGCATCGCTGGGAAGGCGACACGCTCAAGTTCGAACGCAGCGGCGTCAACGGGCAACTCGACATCACGCCGAGCGACCTGCACCTGACCGCCAAGCTGGGCCTCATGCTGAAGCCGCTCAAGGGCCGCATCGAGAAGGAAATCCAGACCGCACTCGACAAACAGCTCGCCTGAGGCTCTGCGCATGAACACCACGGCGATGCCGCAGGCGCGTCAGGCCATCGCCGTGGTCAATTACCTGCTGATCGTCGGCGCGCTGATCGCGGCGCTGTTCGGCTTGCGCCTGATCGTCACCAGCCTGCTCATCGGTGTGGGCATCGGCACCTTGCTGGCGCCCCTGCTGCGGCGCTTCCAGAAACGCTTCAAGCTGCCCAAGGCGGTCGGCGCGCTGGTGATCGTGCTGATCGCCCTGCTGGGCTTCGGCGGCCTGGGCTACGGCCTGTTCGCGATGACCGAATCGCAGATGCAGACGCTGTCGGATCGCATGCCGCAGATCGTCGAAAGCCTTCAGGGCATGGCCGATGGCGTCAAGGCGCGGTACCCGTGGATCGGCGACGGCGCGGCCTCGTTCAACGTGGCCGATACCGCGCGCTCGGTCGGCGGTAAAGTCTTCGAGGGCGCCTGGGCCAGCTTCAGCATGATCGGTGCGCTGGCCTTCGCCTTCATCATCGGTCTCTACACGGCGGTGGAGTCGGAAAGCTATTACGTCTCGCTGCTGCGCGCCTTTCCGGCCTCGCTGCGCGAGCGCGCGGAGGAATACTGCAAGGCGGCGGCGAAAACGCTGCGCAACTGGTTCGGCGCGCAGCTCACCGACATGGGCATCATCGGCACGCTGACCGCGATCGGTCTGTGGATCGTCGGCGTCGACTACTGGCTGCTGTTCGGCCTGCTCACGGCCGTGCTGGGCATCATTCCCTACGTCGGCATCGCCATCGTCGTGGTCACCGCGAGCCTGGTCACGCTGGCCTCGGATCCTTCGCGCGTGCCCTGGGTCGTCGGCGTGTTCGTGCTCACGCAGCAGCTCGAAGGCAACGTGATCCTGCCGCTGGTCATGAGCGGGCGCGCTTCGCTGCCGGCGGTGCCGCTGCTGGTGTTCATGCTCATCGTCGGCACCTGGGGCGGACTGCTTGGCGTGCTGATGGCGCCGCCGCTGTTCGCGCTGCTGTTGCTGGCCTACCAGATGTTCTACCTGCCGCGCGTCGATGGCAGTAACGCCGCAGTTTGAAATTCCAATGCTTTGACCGCAACGCAGCGAATCCAGATCGCCTGGCTTCAAGCCCCTGTTCGAAAGCTAAGCTGCTCTCGTTCTGCAACGTCATACGGGAAGTCCAAAAAGACTCTCATCGGCTCATCTGGCCTGCGCTTCTCGTTGTAAACATCGGCATCTGTTTTCAGCGGATGGCAGTCGCCAATGATCTGCTGACATCGCTGCGCGAAAGACCGTGAAGTGCTCACATTCATCGCGTCTCGATTGCCTATGTCCCCCAACGCCATGACGGCGTCGACAGCCGGGCCGCGAGGAAATCGGCCAGCACCTCGACCTTGGCCGGTCGTGCGCGCGCGGTTGGCGTGACGAAGTACAGGCCGGCGCCTTGCGGTACCCAGTCGCAGAGCAGCGCCTGCAGGCGTCCGTCCTGCAGATACTCCCCGGCGATGAACTCCGGTAGCTCGGCGATGCCCAGGCCCGCGAGCACCAACGGAAGCAGTGCGTCGGCGTTGGTGACGCGTAGACGGCCTTCCGGCAGCACCACTTCTTCCTCACCCTGGGCGTTGCGGAACTGCCAGGCCGCGCTGCGTGCGCGGTAGGCGTAACTCAGGCAATCGCGTGAGATGAGCTGGCGTGGATGCACCGGACGCCCGTGTGCCGCGATGTACGCAGGCGAAGCAACGTAGAACCGGGACATCGTGCACAGCCGTCGGGCCACCAGCGACGAGTCGGGAAGCGTGGCGATTCGCAAGGCCGCGTCGAAACCTTCGGCCACCAGATCCACCGTCGTATCCGACAGATGCAGGTCGACCGAGACCTCCGGGTAGGCGCGAAAGAAATCCGGAAGAATCGGCGCCACCCAGCGCAGGCCGTAGGACATCGGCACGGCCAGCCGCACGAGCCCGCGGGGCTGCGACGACAGTTCGCGTGCCAGGCCTTCGGCGGCTTCGGCGTCCCGCACGAGCCGGCAGGCACGCTCCACCAGCGATCGCCCGAACTCGGTCAGCGCCAGCTGCCGCGAACTGCGATTGAAC
>JALRLM010000379.1 GCA_023254435.1 Hydrocarboniphaga sp. | reverse complement strand
CGCGAGGCATGCGCCTCGATGCCCACGGGCACCTCGGCCAGATCCTGCTCCACGGCCTGCACGATGGCGAGTGCGATGGCCTGCGGCTGCAGATTGCGCTTCTGGTACAGCTTCGTCGCCGCCTGCTGCAGCTGCGCCTGGCGATCCTCGTCGGCTCCGGCGAAGCGCGTGGAGCGCGTGATGTTGGTGATCGAGAAACCCGGGCAGATGGTGCTGACCCCGATGCCGTGATCGACCAGCTCGGCACGCAGGCAGTCGCTGAGCATACGCACCGCGGCCTTGCTCGTGTTGTAGGCCGACAGAAAGCGCGAAGGCGCGAAGGCGCCCATCGAGGCGACGTTGACGATGTGTCCGCCACGGCCGGCCGCGAGCATCTGCTTGCCGAACAGGCGCGACGCATAGATCACGCTCCACAGGTTGACCTGCAGCACGCGTTCCCAATCGTCGAGCTTGGTGTCGAGAAACGCGCCGGCCATGCCGACGCCGGCATTGTTGACGACGATGTCGGGCGCGCCGAACTCGCGCTCGATGCGATCGGCCAGGCCCTTCATCTGCTTGGCGTCGCCCACGTCGACCACCTGCATCTGCATGCTGGCACCGAGCAGCGCGGCGAGATCCACCGTGCGCTGCAAGGCGGCGACGTCGATATCGACGCCGATCACTTCGGCCCCGCGTTCGGCGAACAGCAGCGCGGTCTCGCGACCGAAGCCCGAGCCCGCGCCGGTGACGATCACCCGCTTGTTCGCATCGGGCTTGCCCTCCACTCGCGGCCGCACGCGCGCATGGCGCAGCGCGGCACTTTCGCCCTCGCCTTCGTGCGCATCGACGAACTCCGCGATCCAGCCCGCCAGTCGCTCGGGATGGCTCAGCGTCACCCAATGACCGGCGCCGATGTCGCGCCGCCACAGCTGCGGCGCCCATTGCAGCAGGTCGTTCCATAGCTCGCCCACCATGAAGGCATCGCGACGCGGCACCACCAGCTGCACGGGCAGCGTGGTGCTGCGCGGCTGCGGCTTGAGCAGGCGCGGCAGCACGTTGGCGCGATACAGCTTGACGCCGACGGCGCCGTCTTCGGCCTGCGTCGACGCGGCTTCGGCGCTGGCCGCGCGCGGCTTGCGGATCACGCCGGGCCACAGCTTGTCGAAGCCGAGCTTCCAGGCCAGTGGCGCCGCCAGCGGCAGATGCAAGAAGCCGATGTACCAGGAATGCGCGAGCTGGTTCAGCGCCTGCGAAAAATCCTGGCGCGACACGCTGGACAGCCGACGGCGCAGCCACAGCGCGGCGTGATCCAGGCAGGGCCCGCTGATGCTCGTGAACGAGGCGATGCGGGCCTGCAGGCGCTCGGTGGTCACCGCCTCCCAGCCCTGGATCGAACCCCAGTCGTGACCGACCAGATGCACGGGTCTGTCGGGACTCACTTCGCGAATCACGTCGCCCAGATCGCGCACCAGCACTTCGAGCTGGTAGGAGCGCATCGACCGCGGACGATTGGACTGCCCGGCGCCGCGCACGTCGTAGGCCACGACGTAAAAACGTTCGGCCAGCTGCCGGGCCACGGGCTCCCAGACCACGGCCGAATCCGGATAGCCGTGCACGAGCACGACCGTGGGCCTGTTCGGCCTGGCCTCGCCCCAGACGTAGACGGCGAGTTCGGCGTTGCCGGACGAAACGCGCAGGTTCGGCGTCATCACAGCGCCCAGTCGGCGATGCCGCGCTGCCGCCAGCGCCGCACATGCGGCACGTCGTCGTCCAGCCAGTAGGCGTCGGTGTCGGTGATCACCAGCAGTTCCTCGAATTTGGCGCCCACGTCGCGAAAGCCGATGTGCGGCTCCACCGCCCACAGGCCCGGCATCGGCGCATGATCGGAAGCCTCGCCGCTGTTCCACAACGGCGACCAGCCCTGTTTACGCGCCTGCGCCGCCGTGCTCGCGAGCTCGCGCAGGTGCCGCAGGCCGAAGTTGAATACGCTGCGCGCCAGCGGCGACGCTGCGGTGTCGATCTTCTCGACCCGATGTGCCAGCACCTGGAACGGATAGGCCTTGTGGCGCGGCTCGTAGCCATGGCGCGCGCACAGCGCGTCCACCGCGCGGCTGACCTCGGCCAGCGTGCGACGCCGGCGCACCTGATCGAGGATCAGCGCGCGGTACTCGCGCAGATCGTCCATGAGTTTGTCGAGCACGGCGTTGTGGCCCAGCACGCCGCAATAGCCGATGTCGGCGGTGTAGCCGCCCTGCGTCGGCGCGCAGTCGAGCACGAACGGCATGTTGGCTTCGAGCTTGCGCGAGCCCGGATAGAAGGCCGGATTGAATCCGCCCAGCAGGCGATTGGCGATGGCGCCGCGAAACGCGGTGCGATCGCCGAACCAGGCAAAGGGCTCGTGAAAGCATTCGTCGACCCCGTGGTCGACGAGCCAGCGCTTCATGAGTGCCGCGGTCTCGCGCTCGGTGATGCCCACGCGCAGTTGCGCCGCGACGGCCTCGGCGCAGTCGTAGGCCAGCGTCTGCACGCGGCGAAAGCCCAGCAGCTCGGCCGGCGACGTCGTAGTGGCGAAATCCCCCAACGGCATTCCCTCTTGTCTTCTCGTGGCGACGGCGCGCCGCTCAGTTGCCTTCGTCGGCGCGCAGCAGCCCGTATTTTCGCAGTTGTCCGCGATACTGGTGATAGGTGAGCCCGAGCAGTTCGGCCGCCTTCTTCTGGTTGTAGCGCGCGGCGTCGAGCGCGCCTTTGAGCAGGCGCGTCTCGAACTCGGTGACCTCGTGCTCGAAGTCCAGCGGATAACTCGGCGCGCTGGGCGCCGCCGGCGCAGGCGGCGGCGCCGTCACCGCTTCGACGGCCACGGGCGCCTGCGCGCTGGGCAACAGGCTGCGCGGCCGGTACGGCGAGGCAAAGGGATCGAACTCCATCTGCTCGACGCTGCGGCGCGCGCTCTCCAGCCGGTAGACCGCGCGCTCGACGACGTTGCGCAGCTCGCGCACGTTGCCGGGCCACTCGTAGGCCAGCAGCTGGCGCTCGGCAGCCGGCGCGAAGCCCGCGAAGTATTCGCGGTCCAGCTCCTTGGCCATGTTCTCGGCGAAGCGCTGCGCCAACAGCAGAATGTCCTCGCGACGCTCGCGCAGCGGCGGCACGGTGACGACGTCGAAGGACAGCCGATCGAGCAGGTCCTCGCGAAAGCGCCCGGCGCGCGCCAGCGCCGGCAGGTCCTGGTTGGCGGCGCCTACCAGGCGCACGTCGACGCTGATGGTCTCGGACGAGCCCAGACGTTCGAACTCGCCGTACTCGATCACGCGCAGCAGCTTTTCCTGCAGGCGCAGGCTCATGCTGGCCAGTTCGTCGAGAAACAGCGTGCCGCCGTTGGCCAGCTCGAAGCGGCCCACGCGCGGCCGGCTCGCGCCCGTGTAGGCGCCGGCGACGTGGCCGAACAGTTCGGACTCCAGCAGTTCCTCGTTGAGCGCCGCGCAGTTGAACTTCACGTAGGGCCGCTGCCAGCGCTCGGACAGGAAGTGCACGCGCGCGGCGATGAGCTCCTTGCCCGAGCCACGCTCGCCGATGATCAGCACGGGCTTGGACAGCGGCGCGATACGCGAGACTTTTTCGAGTACGGCCAGGAAGTTATCGGATTGCCCGATGATGGGATCGGGGGTATCGCGCAGCGCCATGAAACTCCCTTTTGACGAATCGCCTCAACAGATGGCGATTTTTACCACGTCTTGAGGCGTTTCACTCAAAGGATCGAGGCCCCGCAATTCGATCACTTAATTAATTTATTTAAAATCAATGACTTGTTAATAATTTTCAGGTTGGCACAGGCTTGGCAATATGGAAGGGGCAAATCGACAACACCGCATTCAAAGGAAGACTGCCATGACCACCCGCCCCGTCCTTCGCGCTCTCGCCGCCCTTGTTCTGATCGGCGCCAGCGTCAACGCCCAGGCCCGCGACGGTGTGGCCGGCGAACTAGCCGCCGGTGCCGGCCGCTGGATCGCCGCACAGGGCAACGCCGTGCTGGCCCAGCTGCAGGACGACCTGCGCCAGCACCTGCATGACCAGATCCAGCCCTTTCTGCCCGACGACGGCGCGCTGCAGAAGGTCTCCACCGAATCCACGGCCGAGCCGCAGCAGTCGCTCTGACCGGTCCCGCATTTCGTATCATCCTTAGAGCATCACGGAGCCAGAACCCCATGGGCATCTTTTCCCGCCTTTCCGACGTCATCAACTCCAACATCCACGCCATGCTCGACAAGGCCGAGGATCCGGAGAAGATGGTTCGCCTGATCATCCAGGAGATGGAAGACACGCTCGTCGAAGTGCGTTCCACCAGCGTGCGCACCATCGCCCGCAAGAAGGAGCTGCAGCGCATGCTGGGCCAGCTGCAGGCCGAGGCCGACGACTGGGCCGGCAAGGCCGAGCTCGCGCTGACCAAGGACCGTGAGGACCTGGCGCGCGGCGCACTGGCCGCCAAGAACCGCGCCTTCGAGCAGTTCGCGCTCTACGACAAGGAACTCGCCCACGTCGAGGAAGAGATCGGCAAGCTCGACGAGGACACCGGCAAGCTCAAGGCCAAGCTCGCCGACGCGCGCGCCCGCCAGAAGAGCATCGTGCTGCGCTCGCAGTCGCTCAACTCGCGCCTGCGCGTGAAGTCGACGATCCACGACGGCAAGATGCAGGATGCCATGGCCAAGATGGAGCTCTACGAGGGCAAGATCGACCGCATGGAAGCCGAGCTCGAAGCCTATGATCTCGGCACGCGTTCGCTGTCCGACGAGTTCGCCCAGCTGGCCGCCAACGACAAGGTCGAGGACGAGCTGACCAAGCTGCGTGCCAAGCTCGGCAAGACCGCGCCCGCGACCGGCGGCGACGAACCCAAGCAGTGAGCCGCAAGGCCTCGCTGATCCATTCACCCTGAAGGAGTCACTGGGGATCCTTTCGTGGAAGAACTGGTTCCGCTGTTCGCCATCGTCTGTCTGTTCGTGATCCTGCCCGGCATGGGCATGTGGTTCGCGGATCGCCAGCGCCGCTGGAAGAGTCAGCAAAACGAAACCGCGCAGATCGACCACGCCGATCTGCTGCGTGTCGCAGAACGCATGGAAAAGCGCATCGAGGCGCTGGAACGCATCCTCGATGCCGAAGCACCGAACTGGAGAAGTCGTCACCATGGCTAAGTACTCATCGCGCTTTTCCC
>JALRLM010000192.1 GCA_023254435.1 Hydrocarboniphaga sp. | reverse complement strand
GTTGGCGCGCGCGCGTTGTGACGATGGCGCCTATGGCCGGCTGATGATGATTAAAAACGCTCTGGCGCTGATTTTCATCGGCGGCGGCGCTTTCGTTTTTCAGTCGGCGGGCGTCGCGCTGGCGGGCGGCGTCGCCAGTCTGCTGGCGACCGTGCTCTTTGCCGGCCCTGCCCTGCGTGATCCGGATACGGAAATCAGAAATGCGCATGGCGCGCTGGCGAAAGATTTTCTCGCCTATAGCGCGCCAATCGTCGCGGCGCATCTTTTCTATCCGGCGATGCCGCTCGCTTCGCGCGCGATTGTCGCGAGCGTTTATGATTTCGCCGAAACCGGCCAGTTCTCGCTGTCCTACGATATTGGCCTGCGCGCCGTGCTGGCATTTGGAACGGCGCTCGACGTGTTGTTGTTCCAGATCGCGGTCGACGCGCATGAAACCCAGGGGGCCGACCGCGCGCGCGCGCAGGTGGCGGCGCTGATCGGCGCGGAACCCGGCGAGATCATCTTCACTTCGGGCGCCACCGAATCGAACAATCTGGCGATCAAGGGCGTGCTCGAATTCCGCGGCCTCAGACAGGCGCATATCGTCACGTCGAAGGTCGAGCACAAATGCGTGCTCGATACCTGCCGCTACCTGGAAACCCAGGGCGCGCGCGTGAGCTATCTGAAACCCGATGCGCAGGGTCGAATCGCGCCCGACGACGTGCTGGCCGCGATCACGCCCGAGACGGCGATGGTCTCGCTGATGTGGGTCAACAACGAAATCGGCACGCGCAACGACATCGAGGCCCTGGCGCCGCTGCTGCGCGAGCGCGGCGTGCTGCTGCATGTCGATGCCGCGCAGGCCGCCGGCCGCGTGCCCATCGACCTGCGCGAAACGCCGGTCGATCTGCTGAGCCTGTCGGCGCACAAGGCCTATGGCCCCAAGGGCATCGGCGCGCTGTTCGTGCGCCGCAAGCCGCGCGCGCGCCTGTCGCCGCAGATGCACGGTGGCGGTCACGAGCAAGGCATGCGCTCGGGCACGCTGGCGACGCACCAGATCGTCGGCATGGGCGCGGCCTTCGAGATCCTGCGCAACGAGGGTGTGGCCGAAGGCCAGCGCATCGCCGCGCTGCGCGAGCGCTTCTGGCAGGGCTTGCAGGGGCTCGATCGCATTCATCGCAATGGCGATGCGCTGCATTGCGCGCCGCATGTGCTCAACGTGAGTTTCGAGGCCGTGGAGGGCGAGTCGCTGCGCGCCAGCTTGCCCGATCTGGCGGTGTCGAGCGGGTCGGCCTGCTCGTCGGCGACGGCGGAGCCTTCTTACGTGCTGCGCGCGCTGGGCCGCGACGACGAACTCGCCAACGCCTCGCTACGCTTCTCGTTCGGCCGCCACAGCAGCGAGGCCGAGGTCGATGCGGCCGTCGAGCGCGTCTGCGCGCAGGTGCGCAAGCTGCGTTCGGTATCGGCGCTGTGGAACTGAAAATGGAGGCCACGACCATGAGCGATGCAGCCGCGCACGCGGATCGCAATCCCTATGGCTATCCCGAGCCGATCTGGAGCCGCTTCGATTCGCCGCAGCGGGCAGGGCGCTTCGGCCCCCGAACGAGCGGCCTGGTCGAAGGCCGTGCCGGCACGCCGGCCGCGCGCTCCGTGCTCGAACTGCAGCTGCAGTTCCAGGGCGGGCGCGTCGTCGATGCGCGCTTTCGCGCCTACGGCTGCCCCAGCAGCATCGCCGTCGGCGACTGGATCGCCGCCTGGGCGATCGGCCAGGATCGCACCGGACTGAGCCGCCTGAACGCCCGCCAGCTGCGCGAGGCGCTTGAAATTCCCGAGGACCGGGCCCACTGTGCCCTCATGGGCGAAGATGCCATGAAGGCCTTGCTGGCCCGACTAGACGAGATCACGACATGAGCGTTCAACTCACCGAATCCGCCGCCAAGCGCATCGACGCGCAGATCGCCAAGCGCGGCAAGGGCCTGGGCCTGCGCGTGGGCGTCAAGAAGTCCGGCTGCTCGGGCTATGCCTACACCATGGATTACGCCGACGAACTGAGCGGCGACGATCAGGTGTTCGAATCCTTCGGCGCCAGGCTGGTGGTCAAGGCTGACCACCTGCCCATGCTCGACGGCCTGACGCTGGACTGGCAGAAGCAGGGCCTCAACGAATCGTTCAAGTTCATCAACCCGAACGTGAAGGCCCAGTGCGGCTGCGGCGAGAGCTTCGCCGTCTGAAGTCCCTCTGAAACCCCTGACAAGTCCGCCCCCGGACGCGGCGAGCGCCCTGGGGGCAGCCGGTGCTCAGGATCGCGGCGCGCTGCCCGAATAGCGCTGCGCGTTTCCGCCCTGCACCGAGCCGACGGTGGCCGAGTCGTGCACCCACAGCTCGGTTTCCTGCTCCAGCACAATGCTGCCGCGCACCACCGACTGCGGGCCGATGACCACGCGTGGCTTGCGGCTCTGCTTGCGATGCCAGCCGTTGGCCTTCTCCACATGGATGTCGCCGTCGATGCGCGTGTCCGTGCCGGTGTCGAGCTCGCCGCTGGCGAAGCTCACGCTGCCGCCGATACGGGCGTGATCGAGCACGATGGCGCTGTTGACGGTTTCGATGCCGCCGCCGATTTCGGCGCCCGAACCCAGCTCGATGCCGCCGTTGACGGTCTCGATGCCGCGTTCGATGCGCAGCTCGCGACCGGCCTTGATGCCACCGTTGACGCCTTCCAGGCTCTCGATGCGCACTGAATCGCCGAGGGTGAAGCCCCCGTTGACGGTTTCGATGGCGCCGACCTGGCTGTTGTCGCCGATGCTGATGCCGCCGTTGACGGTTTCGAGGTCGCCGGCCACCGAGCCGGCCGCGAGATCGATACCGCTGTTGACGTGACTGATGCTGCGGCCGTCGTCGGTCGCGTAGTCGCGCGCGATGCAGGCCATGGACGCGCAGCAGAGCAGGACGGCGGCCATCAAGGCACGCGCCGGACGGTGAGCCAGCATTTTGATTCTCCGAGGTTTTTGTCGGTGTCCTGATTTGGATGCAGGCCCCGGTCCGCGGGTTTGGATGGTGATGCTTTACCATTCCCGCATGCGCCAATACCTCGACCTCATGCGCCATGTGCTCGAGCACGGCGCCTCCAAATCCGACCGCACGGGCACCGGCACGCTGTCGGTGTTCGGGCACCAGATGCGCTTCGATTTGGCCCAGGGTTTCCCGGTGCTCACGACCAAGAAACTGCACCTGCGCTCGATCATCGTCGAGCTGCTGTGGTTCCTGCGGGGCGAGACCAACATCGCCTGGCTCAAGGAAAACAAGGTTTCGATCTGGGACGAATGGGCCGACGAGCAGGGCGAGCTGGGGCCGGTCTACGGCAAGCAGTGGCGCAGCTGGCCGACGCCCGATGGCCGCCAGGTCGACCAGATCCAGGGCCTGCTCGACCAGATTCGCGGCAACCCCGATTCGCGCCGCCTGATCGTCTCGGCCTGGAACGTCGGCGAGATCGACAAGATGGCGCTGATGCCCTGTCACGCGCTGTTCCAGTTCTACGTCGCCGACGGCAGGCTGAGCTGCCAGCTCTACCAGCGCTCGGCCGATATCTTTTTGGGCGTGCCGTTCAACATCGCCAGCTATGCGCTGCTGAC
>JALRLM010000528.1 GCA_023254435.1 Hydrocarboniphaga sp. | reverse complement strand
GAAAACGAACATTCTGTTCGCCTGTCATATCCTTGTGGAAGGCACCAGCGAAGCCCACCGGCCAGGAAATTCGTCCTGTGGACATGATCCGTCCTGAGGTCGGCAGCAGGCTACCCGCAATCATCCGCAGCAGCGAGACCGGCGCCGCGCGCCAGGTGTTCCGCAAGCAGCGGCGCGAGGGCAAGCTCGACGACACCGAGATCGAGATCAAGCTCGCCGCCGGCGCACCCAACATGCAGCTCATGGGGCCTCCGGGCATGGAGGAGATGACCAGCCAGCTGCAGCAGATGTTCGCCAACGTCGGCCAGGGCAAGACGCGCTCCAAGAAGATGAAGATCAAGGAGGCGCTCAAGCAGCTCACCGACGAGGAGGCCGCCAAGCTCGTCGACGAGGAGGCGATCAAGCTCGATGCGCTGACCAACGTCGAGGAGAACGGCATCGTCTTCATCGACGAACTCGACAAGGTGGCCAAGCGCAGCGAGTACCAGGGCGCCGACGTGTCGCGCGAGGGCGTGCAGCGCGACCTGCTGCCGCTGATCGAAGGCAGCACGGTGACGACCAAGTACGGCAGCGTGAAGACCGATCACATCCTGTTCATCGCCAGCGGCGCGTTTCACATGGCCAAGCCCAGCGACCTGATTCCGGAGCTGCAGGGCCGCCTGCCGATCCGGGTCGAGCTGGAGGCGCTCAAGACCGAAGACTTCGTGCGCATTCTGACCGAGCCGAACTACTCGCTGACCGAGCAGTACCGCGCGCTCATGAAGACTGAAGGCGTCGAGGTGGACTTCACCGAGGGTGGCATCAAGCGCCTGGCCGCCATCGCCTGGCAGGTCAACGAGACCACCGAGAACATCGGCGCGCGTCGCCTGCACACGGTCATGGAGCGGCTCATGGAGGAGATCGCCTACTCCGCGCCCGACCGCAGCGGCAGCACGCTGACCGTCGACGAGGCCTATGTCGACGAGAGGCTCGGCAAACTCGCCGGCAACGAGGACCTGAGCCGCTACATCCTCTGAGCCCGCCTGCCGTCGGGTATTTCGCCCGACCGATCGCGCCGCCGCGACTGCCCGTGCAGCTCGCCGCGGCGCGATTTTTTGTCCACGATTCTCACGATAATCGTGAACGCGGACGACCGTCGTCCGGGCCTGCAGGCCGCCGCAAGCCGCCACCGCGCGGGTGGCACAGCGCACACCGTGGCAGATGCGACACACATCGTGTCAGCGCTGAGGGTGAAACGCGGCGGTGTTCCGGACGTCGCAGGCACCGATCCGGTCCGCGCGCTTCAGGAATCATCGCGATTACGCGCACGCGGCTTCGCGGCCTGGGCCTGCAGCGCCATTCAGGCACATCGAAAAAACAAGTCAATTCAATACGCTGCGCGAATGTCGAAGCGGCTTCCAAGAACTGGGGACGGCGCCGGCCGAACCGCGTTCGCGGGCGCGGATCGAATAAGCCGGAGCGCCATTCGCCGCCGCATTTCGATGGCACGACCGATGCAGAAGGGCGCGGCCATCGTCGGCGGCAGGTGACGGCGGTTCGGGCGCTAGCGCCCGATAGAGGAGAAAAACTCCAACCCGATCGCCGTCGTGGCGAGCGGGCGAGCCCATCCACCGGCAGCGGTGGAATGGATCGTTTTTTCGCATGACGTTCGCACGCGGCTATCGCGGCACGTGCGGATGACGCCAAACAAAGTTCAACCAGAGGAGTTCGCGCAATGCGCTACGCACATCCCGGTACGTCCGGCTCGGTCCTGACACTCAAGCCGAAGTACGGCAATTACATCGGCGGCGAATTCGTGGCGCCGGTCGAAGGCGCGTACTTCACCAACCCGTCGCCGGTGACGGGCCAGCCCATCGCCGAGTTCCCGCGCTCGTCCGCGGCCGACGTGGAGAAGGCGCTCGACGCCGCCCACGCCGCTGCCGATGCCTGGGGCGAAACCTCGGTCACCGCGCGCTCCAACATCCTGCTCAAGATCGCCGATCGCATCGAGCAGAACCTCGAGCTGCTCGCCGTCGCAGAAACCTGGGACAACGGCAAGCCCGTGCGCGAAACGCTGAACGCCGACGTGCCGCTCTCGGCCGACCACTTCCGCTACTTCGCGGGCTGCATCCGCGCGCAGGAAGGCACGCTGGCCGAGATCGACGCCAAGACCACGGCGTATCACATCCACGAGCCGCTGGGCGTCGTCGGCCAGATCATTCCCTGGAACTTCCCGCTGCTGATGGCGGCCTGGAAGCTCGCTCCGGCGCTGGCCGCCGGCAACTGCGTGGTGATGAAGCCCGCGGAACAGACCCCGCTGTCGATCACGCTGCTCATGGAGATCATCGGCGACCTGCTACCCAAGGGCGTGCTGAACATCATCCACGGCTTCGGCAAGGAAGCGGGCGAAGCCCTGGCCGGCAACAAGCGCATCGCCAAGGTCGCGTTCACGGGTTCCACGCCGGTGGGCTCGCACATCATGAGCCTGGCCGCCAAGAACATCATTCCGAGCACGGTCGAGCTCGGCGGCAAGAGCCCCAACATCTACTTCGAAGACGTGATGAAGGCGGAGCCGGAGTTCATCGAGAAGTGCGCCGAAGGCATCGTGCTGGCGTTCTTCAACCAGGGTGAAGTCTGCACCTGCCCGTCGCGCGCGCTGATCCAGGAATCGATCTACGAGCCGCTGATGGCCGAGGTCATGAAGAAGATCAAGAAGATCAAGCGCGGCGATCCGCTCGATACCGACACCATGGTCGGCGCTCAGGCTTCGGCGCAGCAGTTCGACAAGATCATGTCGTACTTCACGATCGCGCAGCAGGAAGGCGCCGAAGTGCTCACCGGCGGTGGCGTCGAGAAGCTCGAGGGCAGCCTCGGCACGGGTTATTACATCCAGCCGACGCTGATCAAGGGCAACAACAAGATGCGCGTGTTCCAGGAAGAAATCTTCGGGCCGGTCGTCAGCGTCACCACCTTCAAGACCGAAGAAGAAGCCATCGCCATCGCCAACGACACCGAGTTCGGTCTCGGCGCCGGCGTGTGGAGCCGCGACATCAACCGTGCATACCGCGTCGGCCGCAAGATCAAGGCCGGTCGCGTCTGGACCAACTGCTACCACATGTATCCGGCGCACGCCGCGTTCGGTGGTTACAAGAAGTCCGGCGTCGGTCGCGAAACGCACAAGATGATGCTCGACCACTATCAGCAGACCAAGAACCTGCTGGTCAGCTACGACACCAAGCCGCAGGGCTTCTTCTAAGAATCGGCTGCTGCGCCCGGCAGTTCGCGTCAGGGCGGTACTCGGAATGCTCACGTGCTGTGAGCACGCTGCGCTCCGTCCTGACGCGATCTGCCATCGTGCACAACGCCGATTCGGCTTTGCTGGTGCTGCAAACGAAAAGGCCGCCCTCGAAGGGCGGCCTTTTTGTTGACCGGCTGCTTTGCGTTCGGAGGAATCAATCCTCCATGCCCAGCTCCTTGATCTTGCGCGTCAGTGTGTTGCGGCCCCAGCCCAGGCGGCGGGCGGCTTCCTGACGCTGGCCGTGGCAGGCTTCGAGCGCGACTTCGATCATCACGCGCTCGAAGGCCGGCGTGGCTTCGCCGAGCAGGTCGCTGCGGCCAGCCTTGAGTTCGATCGCGGCCCATTCGCGCAGGCGCTGCTGCCAGTTGTCGCCGCCGGCGACCGCGGCCGTCGCCACCGGAGCGGCGACCGGCAGGCCGGTGGAGATCGGCTGGGCGATCGGCGCGGAGTAGCCGGTGGTGATCGGCTCGATGCGTCGTGCGTCGCGCAGCTCGGGCGGCAGGTCTTCCAGGTGCACGTCCTGGCCCGGCGCCATCACCGTGAGCCAGCGGCAGGTGTTTTCGAGCTGGCGTACGTTGCCGGGCCAGTCGAAGTCCTGCAGGCGCTCCATGACTTCGGGCAGCAGGCGCTTGGGCTCGGTCTTGAGCTCGCGGCCGGCCTGGGCCAGGAAGTGGCGCATCAGCAGCGGAATGTCTTCGGCACGCTCGCGCAGCGGCGGAATGCGCACGCGGATCACGTTGATGCGATGGAACAAGTCCTCGCGGAACTTGCCTTCGCGCACCAGCAGTTCGAGATCCTGGTGAGTCGCGGCGATGACGCGCACGTCGACCTTCACGGGCGATACGCCGCCGACGCGGTAGAACTCGCCGTTCTGCAGCACGCGCAGCAGGCGGGTCTGCAGGTCGGCCGGCATGTCGCCGATTTCGTCCAGGAACAGCGAGCCGCCGTCGGCCTGCTCGAAGCGGCCCTTGCGCTGCATCTGCGCGCCGGTGAAGGCGCCACGTTCGTGGCCGAAGAATTCGGACTCCATCAAATCCTTCGGAATCGCCGCGGTGTTGACGGCGATGAAGGGCTTGTTGGCGCGCGGCGAATTGACGTGCAGCGCGCGCGCGACCAGTTCCTTGCCGGTGCCCGACTCGCCCGTGATCATCACCGTGGAATCGAACGGCGCCACCTGCGCGATCATCTGCCGCACGCGGCGGATGGCGGCGGAATTGCCGGTCGGGCCCGGACGGCGCACGACGGCGGCCTGGCGATCCATGCGCAGCAGGCCGGCACGCCGCAGCAGCTCGTTGAGCTGCGTGTAGCGCACCGGCGTGTCGAGCGTGAGCAGCGCGGATTCGTCGAGTCCCAGGCGATCGCGCGCGCGATCGGCATAAGGATTCAGCACCAGCACCGGCGGGTGATAACGGTCGCGCTTGAGCCAGTCGACGAAACGCTCGAGCGCGTTCCAGTCGCACTCGTTGCCGAGAATGATCGCGAGCCAGTCCTGCGGACGGTGTTCCGACAAATGGATTTCGGCTGCGCTTTCGATGTGCACGGCCTTGAAATCGATGAACTGCAGCACCGCCATCTGCGCGGCGGCCCGCTCGGCGTCGTGATCAATGATGAGGACGCGTGATTCGGACATGACGTCGTGTTCAGTTCACCGAGCCACTGCTCTCGGCGAGAAACTGTGCGATCTGCTGTTCGTAGGCATTCTTGCCGACGAAGCCGTCGGCACCGGCCGCAGCGGCGTGCTCGCGATGTTCGGCGTCGTCGTAGTAGCTGGCGATGACAATGCGCGGTGGCTGGTGCTGGGCCTTGATGAGGCGCGTGGCCTGCAGGCCACCCATGCCGGGCATGACGAGATCCATGATGATCAGATCGGGATGCAGTTCTTCTGCCAGACGCACGGCGTCGAATCCGTCATAGCCGAAGCCGATCACCTCGACGCCGTTGACCGGCGCCAGCAGATGCTTCGACAACGCCAGGAAGGCCTGGTTGTCGTCGACCAGCAAAGTCCGCAACCGCTTGCTCATGTCGTTCCTTTACACCGGACAGCGCTGGGAACATCCCACTATCCCCAGGTGCTTCAACCTGCCGCACTTTGCGACCGCAGCATACGCTCGGGTGCCGGAGGAATGCGCATTCCCTCCCGATACTTGGCCACCGTACGACGTGCCACGTTCACTCCGCGGCGTGCAAGCAAGGCCGCGACATCCCCATCGGAGAGCGGGCGAGCCCGGTTCTCGGCGTCGATGATCTTGCGGATCATCGCGCGAACCGCAGTACCCGAGGTGTCCGCCTCGCGCCCTGCAATCTGTACCGGAAAGAATGCCTTGAGTGGATAGACTCCCCAAGGAGTAAGGGCGTACTTGTTGGCAACGACACGACTAACGGTTGATTCGTGGACTCCAATGGCTTCGGCGACGTCCATCAGGTTCAGCGGCGCCATCGCCTCCTCGCCCTTGCTGAGAAATTCGCGCTGGCGCTCGAACACCACGCGGGCGGTGCGGATCAGGGTGTCCTGCCGCATCTCCAGGCCACGCACGAGCCAGCGCGCCTCGTTGAGCTGGTCGCGCAGCGCCTTGTACTGGCTGCTGCTGCCGGGACCGCTGATGGCGCGCTCGTAGCTGCGGTTGATGCGCACGCGCGGCAGGGTTTCGGGGTTCAACTCCACGCGCCAGGCGCCGCGCTGGCCACTGACGATGATTTCCGGCACCACGGCCTGTGCGCCGTCGGCGCCCGAGGCGCCGGGCTTGGGATCGAGACTCTTGATCAGCGCGAGCGCCAGGTGCACTTGGTCGCGGCGGTAGTCGAGCCGTTCGGCCAATGCGCCTTCGGTCAGGCTGCCGAGCGCGTCCATGTGCTCGCCGACGATCAGCAGCGCCAACACGCGGCCCGGCGTCGACGCCGGCAGGGCCTGCAGTTGCAGCATCAGGCATTCGGACAGGTTGCGGGCGGCGAAACCCGTGGGTTCCATGGACTGAACCAGGGCGAGCGCAGCCTGCAGTTCGCTCAGCGCATAGGCTTCGCCGACGGCGGGCGCCGGTATTTTGTCGAGGATGGTTTCGAGGGTTTCGCTCAAATAGCCACTGTCGTCGACGGCGTCGATGAGGGCGGCACAGAGCTCGGCCTGACGCGGATCGGTCACGGCGAGCTGCAATTGCGACAGCACCTGCAGTCGCGGATCGGTGGGCACGGCATCGGGAATGCGCGAGGCGGCCGATTCGCCGTCCTCGTCCAGCGGCTCGCCGCCGCTCCAGCTTTCGCTGCTCGACCAGTCGAAGTCGGCTTCGACCTCGTTGCGGGCGGTCGGGTCGGCGCCACTGACTTCGGCCGCCGGCGCTTCACTCGGTGCCGGCGTTGCGCTGGTATCGCTGGCAACTTCGAAGTTAGACGGCACTTCGTCAACGGTCTCGGACTCTTCGGCTTCGAGCAGCAGATTGGAGTCGAGGGCCTGCGTGACCTCGAGTTCCAGCTCCTGCGACGTCAGCTGCAGCAGCCGAATGGACTGCAGCAGCTGCTGCGTCATCACCTGACTTTGTCCGACCTGCATGCGCAGATTGGGTTTTGCATTCCTCATGACCGAACTCCTTGCCCTGGCGACCGCGTCGCAACCGTTGTCGATCGCATAGTCGCCAGAGCGGCCCGACCGACCAATCGGGGTATCTCTTACTTCATGTAAGGCAAAACCTTACGCTGCAAGTCACACTGCGTAACCGGTTGCAAGCTGCCGGCCGAGCTTCATTCCAGCGCGCCGGACTCCAGCTGAATGCGCGTGGCGAAGTGAATCAAGGCATTGATATTGCTCAATTCCATGGCCTGCATGAGGCGCAGCCGATGGGTCTCCACGGTCTTCACGGAAACCCCCATCAGCGAGGCGATTTCCTTGGTGGACTTGCCCCGGCCCACGAGTTGCAGCACCTCGCGCTGACGCGACGAAAGAATGACGCTGGAATGGGGGCGCCGCGCACGGCGACGCTCCATGGCGAAGCGCGCGATATTGGGGCTGAGGTAAGGATGACCGTCCGCCATCGCCCGCAAGGCGATCTGCAGTTCGGCGATTTCGGCAGCCTTGCTGACATAGCCGGCCACGCCGGCACGCAAGGCGGACTTGACCTGCGGCGCCTGCAGTTCGGAGCTGACCACGAGAACGCGCAGATCGGGCAGATGGCGCATGAGCCGGCGCACGACGTCGACCACGCTGCCGTTGGCGAGCACCAGCTCGGTCACGACCACCTGCGGCTTGAGCTCGACGACGGCATCGAGCAGCTCGCGGCCGCTGCCGGCCTCGGCGCAGACCTGCATGCCCTGAAAACCCTCGATCAGGCAGCGCAGGCCGCCGCGCACGAGCGGTTGAGGGTCGGCCAGCACGATACGCGTACCGGCGCGATGGCTGTCACTTGCAGGACTCGGCATGCCGTCGACACCACTCCCTGGCGTATTACGAAGAAGCCCCGATGATAACGAGCGGGACTCGCGAGCCAAGCCCGGTCCGCCGAACGCGGCGTTCAGCCTTACAGCCGTAACATCGCTCACATCCTGCTGCAGCAGGCGTCACCGCAAGGCCGGTGCGCTCAGGCATCATGGATCATTCCGTCCATCCGTGGCCCGAGCTGCCACCGCCGTCATGACTCAAAGCCTTTGGCCCAGCGGCTCCAGCGAAAGTGCGGCACTCGTGCGTCGTTTCGACTGGTCGACGACCTCGCTGGGCGACATCGGCCGGTGGCCGCAAAGCCTGCGCACCACCGTGGAGATCGTGCTCAATTCACCGATCGCGATGGTGCTCATGTGCGGCCGCGATCACGTGATGATCTACAACGATGCCTATATCCCGATCGCGGCGGAGCGACATCCACAGGCCCTCGGCGGCACCGTCGACGGCATCTGGCCCGAAATCTGGGAGGTGTGGAACAAGGGCATACTCGAAGCCGGTTTTCGCGGTGAGACGCTGACGCACACCCACCAGCATCTGCAGGTGCTGAGACAGGGCGAGCTCGGCGACATCTGGTTCGATCTCTACTACACGCCGGTTCGCGACGAGTCGCAGCAGGTGTTCGCGGTGCTCTGCAGCGTCGTCGAAATCACCCAGCGCGTGCTGTCCGAACGCAAGCTCGAACGCGAACGCGAACGCATCGAGCAGACCAACCTCCGCCTGGCCGCCGAGGCCGGATTCCTGCGCGAGATGTTCCAGAACGCGCCGAGTTTCATCGCCGTGCTGCGTGGTCCCGAGCATGTGTTCGAGGTGGTCAACGATCCCTACAAGCGCCTGATCGGCAATCGCGACGTACTCGGCATGCCGATACGGCAAGCCCTGCCCGAAATCGCCGAACAGGGCTTCATCGACCTGCTCGACAACGTCTACGCCACCGGCATGGCCTTCATCGGCAATCACATGAGCGTGCTGCTCGTGAGCGATGCCGACAGTGGTGACGTGCGTGAGCGCGTACTCGATTTCGTCTACCAACCCATTCGCAGCGCTGACGGCAGCATCGCCGGCATCTTCGTCGAGGGCAGCGACGTGACCGAACGCGCCGCCGCCGAAGAACGCCTGCGCATCGCCCAGCAGGCTGGCGGCATCGGCACCTTCGAATGGTTTCCCGAAAGCGGTGAGATGGCCGTTTCCGCTGATGCAGAACAGATGGGATTCGCCGCGAATGAGGAGGCGATTCGAAAGGGGAACGGGGGAGGCAATCACGCGTTCGCCCATCTGGTTTTCCGCGAGCAACTCGAACCCGCCGTCGATTTTGGCCACGAATAC
>JALRLM010000521.1 GCA_023254435.1 Hydrocarboniphaga sp. | reverse complement strand
AAGGCGCGCTCGAGCAGGGCGAGGCCCTGGCGCACGTTGGCCAGCAGCTGCAGGCCGGGCTCGGTCAGCAGCATGCGGTTGCGTTCGCGCCGGAACAGCTTGGCGCCGACGCGATCCTCGAGCGCGGCGATCTGGTGGCTGATGGCGCCGTGGGTCAGCGCCAGCTCCTCGGCGGCGCGCGTATAGCTCTGATGGCGGGCCGCGGCCTCGAAAGCCTGCAAGGTCTGCAAGGGCGGAAGTCGTAGCGACATGCGGCCAGCATAGCGCCGCCGTGGTCAGCCAGGTTCACGCGCGCGGGCAGTTGCGTTAGGCCGGCTCACGGCGAGGGTCAACCGCTTTCGTTTCCATCGTCGCCGGCAAGCGAGCAGAATGCGCCGCTATTTTCTGGCGCGAACCCGATGTTCGCGGGACGACATGAGCGGCAAGGGCATTGAAGGCGATACACAGGCGATGGCAGCGGCCAGGGGCGGGCTGCTGGCGACGGCGCTGTCTTTCCTGATCTGGGGACTGTTTCCGCTGTACCTGAAGCTGCTCCACGCCGTGCCGGTGTTCCAGGTCATGTCGCATCGCGTGGTCTGGTGCATGGTCTTCGTGTTCGGCTGGCTGGCCGCGCGCGGCCAGCTCGTCGAGGTCTGGCGCGCCCTGCGCAACCCCAAGACCGCGGCGCGGCTGCTGCTGTCGGCCTGCTTCATCAGCTGCAACTGGGCGACCTACGTCTGGGCCGCGGGCAACGACCACATCGTCGACGCCAGCCTGGGCTACTTCATCAATCCGCTGGTGTCGGTGCTGCTGGGCGTGTTCCTGCTGTCCGAAAAGCTCAATCGCCGGCAGTGGGCCTCGGTGGCCATGGCCGCGCTGGGCGTGCTGTGGCTGACGCTGCAGCTGGGCCGTCCGCCGTGGATTTCACTGCTGCTGGCCATGAGCTTCGGGCTCTACGGCTTCGTGCGCAAAACCGTGGTGGTGGAATCGGTGACCGGCCTGGCGGTAGAGACGCTGCTGGTGCTGCCGTTCTGCCTGGCCTGGCTGATCTACGAATCCACCGCCGGCCACAGCGCCTTCGGCCACATGGGTCTGGGCATCGACGCGCTGCTGGTGCTCAGCGGACTGGTGACGGCACTGCCGCTGGCCTTGTTCTCCTACGGCGTGCGCCGCATTCCGCTGACCACCGTCGGCCTGCTGCAATACGTCACGCCGTCGATGCAGCTGATCATCGCCGTGGCGGTGTTCCACGAGCCGTTCACGAGCGTGCAGCTGGTCGGCTTCGGCTGCATCTGGGTGGCACTGGTGATCTATGCGCTCGACGGCGTGCTGCGCGGCCGTGCGCCGCAGCCGGCGAATGGCGTGCGCGCGGCCGAAGCCTCGTAAGCCTGCCGGCCCTAAGCCGGCACGATCAGCTGCCTGAGGTGGTCCAGCGTGTCGGCCTCGCGAGCGGGCTTGTCCTGACGCCAGCGCGCGATGCGCGGAAAGCGCAGCGCCACGCCGGCCTTGTGGCGGCGGCTGGGCTGGATGTTCTCGAAGGCGATCTCGAACACCTGCAGCGGCTCGACGCTGCGCACGGGCCCGAACTTGTCGATCGTGTGCGCGCGGATCCAGCGATCCATGCGCTGCAGCTCCTCGTCGGTGAGACCCGAATAGGCCTTGGCGACGGGCACCAGCGCGTCACCGTCCCAGACCGCGAGCGTGTAGTCGGTGTAGAGGTTGGAGCGCCGGCCGTGCCCGGCCTGGGCGTAGATCAGCACGCAGTCCACGGTCAGTGCGGCGAGCTTCCACTTCCACCACAGGCCGCTTCTGCGGCCCGCGGCATAGGGCGAGTCGAGTCGCTTGAGCATCAGGCCCTCGACGCCGCGCTCGCGCGCCTGTTGGCGTTGCCGCGCGAGATCGTCCCAGCTGCCGGCGTCCACGCGCGGCGACATCGGCAGATCGAAGCCGGTGCAGATGGCTTGCAGCTGCGCCCGGCGCTCGCGCAGCGGACGCTCGCGCCAGTCCTGGCCGCTCCATTCCAGCAGGTCGTAGGCCATGAAGCTCACGGGCGCGTCGGCCAGGCTTTTCCTGCCGGGATTCTTGCGGCCGATGCGCGTCTGCAGCGCGGCGAAAGGCATCACCGCGCCGTCGCGCCAGGCCAGCAGCTCGCCGTCGAGCACGCAGCCGTCGGGCAGGCGCTCGGCCATCGCTTCCACTTCGGGAAAGCGTCCGTTGAGCAGGTCCTCTCCGCGCGACCACAGAAAGCTCTGCTGCGCACGTCGGATCAGCTGGCCGCGAATGCCGTCCCATTTCCATTCGGCCAGGAAGGCATCGACCCCGCCGAGCGTGGACAGCGCGGTGTCGTCGAGCGCATGCGCGAGGCAGAACGGGTAGGGCTGCGAAACATCCGGCGCCGTGCTCTCGGCCTGCAGCAGCGCGGCGAAGGTGTCGGCAGCCGGCTGCCAGTCGCCCATCAGGCGATGCTGCATCACCGCCGTGTCGAGTCCCGCATGCTCGGCCAGCGCACGCGCCGCCAGGCCCGAGGACACGCCGACGCGCAGCGAGCCCGTGAGCAGCTTGGTGAACAGGAAGCACTGGTCGAACGGCAGCCGCCGCCACCAGGTGAACACCGCCTCGCGCTGCAGGGTTTCGTCGGCATCGGCCAGGGCCTGCAGCAGCGCCACGCAGTCGTGCAGCGGCGGCGCCGGTCTCGCTTCGCGCGCATCGCCGAGCTGCGTGTCGATCAGCAGCGCGACGGTTTCGGCGAGGTCGCCGACGTGGGCATAGC
>JALRLM010000511.1 GCA_023254435.1 Hydrocarboniphaga sp. | reverse complement strand
CGATGAACGTGTAGGGCCGTGACAGGGCGATACGGACAATCCACATGAACAGGCTTTCCTTGGCCGGCCGCCCGGGAGGATGCCCGGCGAGCGATTCTAGATTCATCGATTATCGATAATCTTTAATCGATCGTGCAAGATGCCGGGGTCGTCAGGCGCCAAAATGCCGGTTTTTTCCTACAGGCCCGCAGGAAGGCCATGAGCCGCCGCGATCGACGCCCTCGCCCCATACGGCGGCGGCCGGTCCGCCCCGAGCCGCGGCTCAGAGGATGGAAACGACGCGAACCTCGATCTCGCCTGCGGGCCGGCGCCAGACCACCACGTCGCCGACGCGCGCCCGCAGCAGGGCCTGCGCCAGCGGCGACAGCCAGCTCAAAAACCCCAGGGCCGGATCGGCCTCGTCCTCGCCGACCAGCTGGTAACGGTGATGGGCGCCGGGCTCGCCTGCGGCCAGCTCGACGATCTCGACGGCCGAGCCGAAGCCGACCCGCTCGGCGCTGCGCTCGGCGGCGTCGACCTCGATGGCCGAGTCGATGCGCGCCGCCAGCCCGCGCCGTTCGCGTTGCAGGGCCGAGCGCTCCGCCGCGTGCAGCGGATCGGCGCCGATGCAGTCGAGCCGCCCTTGCACCTGGCGCCGGCGCTCGTGCAGCAGCGCGAGCCCGCGCGGGGTCACGTAGTGCGGGTGCGGGCTCAGCGGCAGCTCGCCGCCGTGCTCGGGCGAGGCACCGGAATCGCGGGCGAAAACACGGCTCATGCGCGACTGAGGCGCTATGGCGACGGGAAGTTCCCTTGTCCGCCGACCGCCCGTCGGCATGCGCCGCTCAGGACAGCTCGACGAAGGCGTCGGCTTCGGCGAAGTACAGCCCCGCGCGCAGCGGGCGACCGGGTCGCAGCTGCCCCAGCAGGCGGACGTAGGTCTGCAGCTGCGCTCGGTACTGCTCGACGCCCGCCGCCAGATAGGCCGGCAGCGTCTCGGGCGCCAGCGGTCGCGCGGCGGTCTTGTAGTCGACGATCCACAGCGTGCCGTCGTCGTCCTCGAAGCAGCGGTCGATCACCGCCGCCACCCACTGCCCGCCCTGATAGCCGGCCAGGTGATATTCGTTCTGCGCCCAGGGCTTGGGGCCCAGCAGCCAGCGCGCGTGTGCGCTGGCCAGCGTGCGGCCGACCAGCTGCAGCACACGATCGACCGCCTCGGCCACCTGCGGCTCGGGCAGGCCCAGGCGACGGAAACCCGAAGACAGCGCACCGCGTCGCGAAACGCCGCCGTCGGCCCAGGCCGCGAAGCCGTCCTGCGCGATGCGCTCCAGCGCCTCGTGGTAGAGCGTGCCGACCAGCTGCGCATACAGATCGCCGGGCGCGGCGACGCGATCGTCGCGCTTGTCCTCGGCGGCGTTGAGCACAGCCTCGCTGGGCTTGAGCGTGCGCCGCTCCTGCGGGCGGTAAACGGCGGCATCGCCCGTATCGACGGGGGCAGCCCAGTCCAGCGGCAGGCGCGGGCTGCGCGGCGGCGGCATCAGCGTCGTGGCCGCCGGCGCGGCACCGGCAGTCGCCGGGCGATTGGCGAAGGCCGCCGTGAAGCGCGCATCCAGCAGGGCCGCGAACGAATGCGCGCCGAACCGGGGCTGGCTATTGCCGTCGAGCGCCGCGCAGGCGTACAGGGTGAGACTGCGCTTGGCGCGCGTCACCGCTACATAGAGCAGGCGCAGGGCCTCGTTGCGACGTTCGTCGGTGTGCAGGCGATGCGCCCAGGCGTAGAGACGATGCGAGGGATCGAGTTCGGCGTAGGCATCGGGCGGGCGCGGCACCAGCAGATGGCGCCGCGACGAGTCCTGGCCGTCGCGTTCGGCCGGCCAGCTGCGCAGATGCCACAGCGGCCTGTCCTCGCCCTTGGGTTTTGCGTGGCAGCCGACCAGCAGCACGTGATCGAATTCCAGGCCCTTGGACTTGTGCACGGTCATGACCTGCACCTGCCCCGCGCGCGGCTCGGAGTACAGCTGGGTCAGCGCGCGATCGAATGCGGCGATGTCGTCGAGGCCACCGCCGGAAGCCTGCTGGCGCAACAGGCGCAGCGCGGCCTGCACGTCGGCCAGGGCATCGGCATCGACGCAGGCGGCGCCGCCCAGCGCATGCCAGACCGCCTCGACGCGGTCGGCCAGCTGCAGACGCAGCCCCGGCACCTCGGCGCTGGCCCGCAACACCGCAACGAGACGGCGCAGGCGCGCCAGTCCCTCATCGCTCAGCGGCATCGCGCTGGCCGTGCGCGCCTCGTCGTCGAGCGCGTCGGCGATGCGCTGCGGCCAGCTGCGGCGCGTCTTGCCGGCCGAGATCGCCACCAGATCGGCCCAGCTCATGCCGACGAAAGGCGCGCGCAGCAGCAGCGCCCAATGCAGGCGATCGGCCGGATGCCAGAGCGCGCGCGCCAGGGCCACCAGGTCTCGCACCGCCGGCTGCGTCGCCAGCGGATCGATGTCCTGGCAGGCCGGCGACAGGCCGCGTGCGCGCAGCGCCCGGATCACCGGCGCCAGATGCGTGCGGGCGCGGCCCAGCACGGCGACGCTGTGCGTGCCGCCGTGCCGTTCGATCAATTGCGCGGCCTGCTCGGCGGCGGCTTCGGCGGCCTGCACCGCCTCGTCGCCACCGAAGGCGGCGATGCGCACTTCGCCCTGCAAGGCCACGCGCTGCGCGACGCTGGGCGCGAACGGCACGACGCCGCGCTCGACATCGGCCTCGACCGGAAACACCGCCGACAGGGCGGCGTTGAACCAGTCGACCACGGTCTTGCTGCTACGGAAATTTGCCGACAGGCGCAGGCAGGTCAGCGGCAGTTCCTCCTGGAGCCGCTGCTCGTCCCACAGCTCCAGGAACAGGCGCACTTCGGCCTTGCGGAAGGCGTAGATCGACTGCTGCGGATCGCCGACCAGGAACAGCGAGCGGCCGTCGCCGGGCTCCCAGCCCTTGGTCAGGCGCTTGAGCAGTTCCACCTGCGATTCGCTGGTGTCCTGCATTTCGTCGACGAGCAGGTGGCGAATGCTGCGGTCGGCCCACAGCAGCGCGTCGCCGATACCGTCGTCCGCATTCAAGGCGTCCAGCGCGGAGCCTGCGATCTGGACGAAATCGGTCTCGCCACGCTCGCCGAAAACCAGCAGCAGCTGCGCCGCCAGCAGGCGCAGGCAGCGCCGCAGCGCGCGCTGATAGCGCCTGAGCGTCTCCGGATACCGTGCATCGGGCAACTCGCGCAGCTCGCGGCAGACCCGGAGCAGCGCGTCGTCCCCGTCGAGATCGTCGAGCAGCGCCTTCATCGCCCGCGTATGCGGCTCGTTGGGAGCGAAGCCGTCGGGACTGCGGATGCCCTTGGACGAACGCAGCTTCTTGCCGTCCTTGGTGATGAGCATGGACGCGCAGGCGCGCAGCAGGGCCTCGTCGTTTAGCGAAGCGCGCGCCGGCCAGTCGGGCAGGTTCGCGGCCCAGCCCAGCGCGCCCGGCGCCCGCGCCGCGCCTTCGCGCAGCAGGGCGACGAGGCGCTGGCCATCGGCGGCCCCGAGCCCGACCTCGAAGTTCCTGAGCCCCTTGCGCACCGCCGCCGCCAGCAGTTCGGCCTCGATCGCCTCGGCCTCAGTCTCGTCCAGGCTCCGCGACATGACCGGATTCAGCCATTGTTCGCGCTGTGCCAGCAGCCCGCTGAGCGGTTCGACGAGCCGGTCCAGGCGATTGCCGGTGAGTCGCAGCACGAGCTCCAGCGCTTCGCGATCGGGCCCACCGAGATCGCCCGCCTCGAGGTCGGCGAACAGCCGCATCACCGCTTCGCCGTAGAGCTCGCGGGCATCGTCGGCCACGCGCACCGGGCCACCGAGTTTCGACATCAGCGGCTGCCGGCCCGCGAGCTGCGCATTGAAGCTGTCGATGGTCAGCGCGCGCAGGCGGTCGGGCTGATCCAGCAGATGCCAGCCCAGGCGCCGGTCGTGCGCGAGCAGGCGCTGCGCGGCCTCGAAGGCCGGACGCATGTGATCACCACAGTCGTCGTCCTGCGCGGCCTGCAGCAGCTCCAGCAGCCGGAAGCGGATTTCGGCCGCCGCCTTGTTGGTGAAGG